>CAZZVH010000137.1:0-8650 GCA_964657365.1 uncultured Burkholderiaceae bacterium | reverse complement strand
CGACCCCGGCCGGATATCGGGCGATGATGCGGCGCGCCCCCTGGTCGCCGCTGAGAGCGACGAGCTCCGAATACAGCTCGGCGGCGAAGCCCACCGGATGGCCGCGCCGGCCGCCATGCTGTGCATAGGCCACGGGATGGCGACCGAGCTCGCGGGCCACCGCCTGGAGCGTCGCCGGGCGCACCAGCGGCATGTCGCCGGGCAGGATCAGCCAGCCGTCGGCCTGCGGGCGCGCCTGCACGCCGGCGCTGATCGAGTGGCCCATGCCGAGCCGCCTGGCCTGCGAGTCATGGCCCCTGCCGTCTGCCTCGCTGCCGACCTCCGGCAGGACGACGACATCGCGCGAGGCCACCGTGCTCCTGGCCAGGTCGGCGAATTCGGCGGTCGTGACGACGACCACGGGCATCCCGCTGGCGATCGCTGCCCGAAGCGTCGTCGCCAGGACGCCGGCCTCGCCGAACGGGGCCGCGAGCTTGTGCGAACCGGCGACGAAGCGCGAGCCGCGGCCGGCGGCCAGGACGATGACGACGCACTCGATTGCCATGGCGGAGGATGGGAGACGGCGCGCCGATCAGGTAGTGGGAGGTCTACGTAAGGCCTTCCCCGTAGCGGCACTGCATCAGCAAGCCCGAGGCCCGCTTCCTATACTCGGACGCATGGACATCGCCGCCCTGCGCAAGAGCTACGAGCTGGCCGAGCTCGACGAAGCGGCGTCCGCCGCCGACCCGCTGCAGCAGTTCTCGGCCTGGCTCGAGCAGGCGATCGCGGGTGCGCTGCCCGAGCCGAACGCGATGACGCTGGCCACGGTCGGCGCCGACCTGCGGCCCTCCACACGGATCGTCCTCGTCAAGGGCTACGACGAACGCGGCATCGTCTGGTTCACCAACTACGGCAGCCGCAAGGGTCGCGAGCTGGCGGAGCATCCCGCCGCCGCCCTGCAGTTCCATTGGGTCGAGCTCGAGCGCGTGGTGCGCATCGAGGGCACGGTCGAGAAGGTCACGGACGCCGAATCGGACGCGTACTTCGCGACGCGGCCGTTCGATTCCCGGATCGGCGCCTGGGCCTCGCCGCAGAGCGAGGTCATCGCCTCGCGCGCGGTCCTGGTCGCCAACGCGGCACGCTACGGCGCGCGGTTCCTGTTGCAGCCGCCGAGGCCGCCGCATTGGGGCGGCTACCGGCTCAAGCCCGACACCTGGGAGTTCTGGCAGGGGCGCAAGTCGCGCCTGCACGACCGCCTCCGTTATCGGCTGGCGCATGGTGAATGGCTGCGTGAGAGGCTGGCTCCCTGAGGGCTGAGCCCGTATGATGCCGGCGCTCATGCGCAAGCCAGCCGTCCTCTCTCGCCTCGGCGCCACCGTGCGCCGGCTGCGGCGCCTGCGCGGCACGCTGGGCTCGGTCGGACTGGCGCTCGCACTGATCGCCGGCCAGGGCGGCGCACTGCTTCACGAGCTGAGCCACTACCAGGCCAGCACGGTCGCGACCAATCCGTCGCAGCCCGCTTCCCCCGACCATGGGGGCAAGGTCTGCGACCTGTGCCTCGCCTTCGCCCAGCTCGCCGGGGTGGTGCACAGCGACCCGTTCGCCTCGCCCCTCCTGGCCGATCTGCGCGACCGCGCCGCGACCCTCGACGCACCCGCCGTCGTCGCCGCCGCGACGCCCGCGCCGCGCAGCCGCGGCCCGCCCTCCCTCCTCTGACCCGCGTCACCGTCCGTCCGTCCGCTGCCTCGCGCCGCGGCGGGTCCCGTGCCATGTCAGAGGATTTCTCCCATGTCGACCATGTCGTCCGCAGCCGCGGCGCTCGCCGCTGCGTTGCTCGCTTCCATCTCGTCCGCGCAAGCGGCTCCTGCCGACCAGGCC
This sequence comes from uncultured Burkholderiaceae bacterium, assembly GCA_964657365.1. Classification (GTDB taxonomy): domain Bacteria; phylum Pseudomonadota; class Gammaproteobacteria; order Burkholderiales; family Burkholderiaceae_C; genus Schlegelella_A. The sequence continues at coordinate 6,793 of CAZZVH010000137.1, read as the reverse complement.
AACCCCACGCCACCGACGCCAGCCGCCAGCGCTGCGTCCCCAGGCACCGCACAGCTCGCGCCGGTGCAGGTCACCGCGACCCGGCAGCGGCTAGACGCCGCGCGCAACGGACTCTCGCCCGACACGGGCAGCTCGATCTACCGCTTCACCGAGAAGGACATCGAGAATCTGCCGCTCGGCAACAGCACGCCGATGAACCAGGTCATCCTGCGCTCGCCCGGCGTGGTGCAGGATTCGTACGGGCAGCTGCACATCCGCGGTGACCACGCCAACGTCCAGTACCGGATCGACGGCGTCATCATCCCGGAGTCGATCAGCGGCTTCGGACAATCGCTCGAGACCCGCTTCGCCAGCAGCATCAACGTGCTCACCGGCGCGCTGCCCGCCCAGTACGGCTACCGCACCGCCGGCGTGGTCGACATCCTGACCAAGGGCGACAGCACCGCCGGCAACGGCGGCCGCATCACCGTGGTCGGAGGCAGCCGCGGCCACGAGGAAACCAGTCTCGAGCTCGGCGGATCGGCGGGCGCGTTCAGCTACTACCTGACCGGCTCGTATCTGCACGACGACGTCGGCATCGAGAACCCGACCGCTGCGTCGCGGGCGCTGCACGACGAGACGAACCAGAGCAAGGGCTTCGGCTACCTCTCGTACCTGCTCGACGCCAGCAGCCGCGTCAGCCTGCTGTTCGGCAGCTCGAACAACCGCTTCCAGATCCCCGACGTGCCGGGGCAGACGCCAGGCTACATGCTCGATCCGATGCCTGCCGTCGACTCGGCGACGCTCGACGCGACCCAGCGCGAGCGCAACCGCTACACCGTGCTGAGCTACCAGAGCACGACCGGCAACGGCATCGACTACCAGCTCTCGCTCTTCAACCGCGCGACCGACGTCGCCTACCGGCCCGACCCGATCGGCGACCTCGTCTTCAACGGCATCGCCGCCGACATCGTCCGTCGCAACATCGCCAGCGGCGTGCAGGCCGACGCCAGCATGGCGCTCGGCACGACACACACGCTGCGGGCCGGCCTGTTCGCGCAGCAGGAACGCTTCGACGTCGGCAACCACTCGACCGTGTTTCCGGGCGACGACAGCGGCCAGACCAGCACCACGCCGATCGCCATCCAGGACGATTCCCGCATCGACGGCCACCTCTGGGGTGTCTACGTCCAGGACGAGTGGCAGCCGTTCAAGGCGCTCACCGTCAACTACGGGCTGCGCTACGACCAGGTCCGGACGGTGGTCGACGAGAACCAGTGGAGCCCGCGACTCGGCGCCGTCTACGACCTGACGTCCGGACTGCGCGTGCACGCCGGCTTCGCGCGCTACTTCACGCCGCCGCCGACCGAGAAGATCGACACCACCTCGATCGCCAGATTCGCCGGCACGACCAATGCCCTCCCCTCCGACGCCAACACCGCCGTGAAGTCGGAGCGCTCAGACTACGACGACGTCGGCGTGTCCTGGCAGGCCACGAAGGAGATCACCCTGGGCATCGACGGCTACGACCGGCGCGTGCGACACCTCCAGGACGAAGGCCAGTTCGGCAACGCGCTGATCTACTCGGCCTTCAACTACGCCGAAGGCCGCGTGTCGGGCGTCGACCTGTCGGCGAGCTATCGCGACAAGGGCTTCAACGGCTACGCCAATCTCGGCTTCACCAAGGCGCGCGGCAAGAACGTCGAGACCGGCCAGTTCAACTTCGAGCCCGCCGAGCTGGCCTACATCGACACGCATTGGGTCCACCTCGACCACGAGCAGCGGCTGAGCGCATCGGGCGGGCTGTCCTACCGCTGGGCCGACACCACCTCCGTCGGCGTCGACGCGCTCTATGGCAGCGGCCTGCGCAACGGCTTCGCCAACACCGGGCACCTGCCGAGCTACACGCAGGTCAACCTCGACACGGCGCGATCCTTCGACACCGGCACCGGCTTCGGCAAGTTCGACGCCCGGGTCTCGGTCCTCAACGTCTTCGACCGCAGCTACGAGTTGCGCGACGGTTCGGGCATCGGTGTCGGCGCGCCGCAGTTCGGGCCGAGGCGCAGCGTCTACCTCGCGCTGAGCAAAGCGTTCTGACGCGACCCGGCGTCTTGGGCACAATCGCGCCGCGGCCTCATCGTGGCGTGCACCGGAACCCAGACGACGTGAACAGCATCTTCGCCGCACTCGGCATCGCATCGTGGAAGCCGCTGCTGAGCGCACTGGTGCTGCCACCGGTCCCCTTCCTGTTGCTGACCCTGATCGGGGCGCGCCTGCTGCTGCCGCGGCGCGGCCTCGGCTGGTTCGTGATCGCATTCAGCGTCGCGATGCTGTGGCTCTCGGCCTGCACCGGCGCCGTGCGCGAGATGACCCGGTTCATGCTGCTTCCGCCGGCCGCGCTCAGCTTCGACCGGGTCCGCGAGCTGAAGGGCGAGGTGGCCGAACGGAAGCCGGTGGCCATCGTCATCCTCGGCGCCGGCTCGGAGCCGTTCGCGCCCGAGTACGGCGTCGGCAGCCTGACCGACGCGTCGCTCGAACGACTGCGCTACGGTCTCTGGCTCGGCAAGGAAACCGGCGCGCCGATCGCCTTCAGCGGCGGCATCGGCTGGGCCCAGGCCGATTCGGCCCCCGAGGCGCGCATCGCCGCCAAGATCGCGGCCGACGAATTCGGCCATCCGATCAAGTGGAAGGACGAAGACTCGCGCGACACCCGCGAGAACGCGGCCCGGACGATCGCGCTGCTCAAGCCCGCCGGGATCGACCACATCGTGCTGGTCACGCACGGCTACCACATGCCCCGGGCGATGCGCGACTTCACGCAGGCGGCCGGGCCCGGCATCCAGATCGAGGCGGCGCCGATGGGCCTGGCGAAGAAGGTCGATGCCGGCGTGCTCGACTGGATCCCGAGCTCGCGCGGCTTCCGCCAGATGCGCGACACGCTGCACGAAGTGTTCGGCAAGTTGGCCGGCGCCTGACGCCTTCGCCCGCGCGGGTCCGCACTCGCACGCTGCCGGATGGGTTGGCACGGTTCACTGGTGCTGCGCTACCGGCGCGACGAAGCCCGCACGATCGTCCACGATCGGCACGACGGCCCGTTGCGGGTGCTGAAGAGCCTGCATCCCGAGGGCCCGACCGTCTGCCACAGCGTCCTGGTGCATCCGCCGGGCGGCGTCGTCGGCGGCGACACGCTCGACCTCGACGTCGAGATCGCGGCCGACGCGCATGCCCTCGTCACCACGCCGGGCGCGACCCGCTTCTATCGCAGCCTCGGCGAGACGGCGATCCAGTCGACGGTGGTCCGTGCCGCGACCGGCGCGCGTCTCGAGTGGTTGCCGCTCGAGACCATCGCCTACAGCGGCTGCATCGCCGAGAACCGGGCGCGATTCGATCTGGCAGATGGCGCGGAGATGATCGGCTGGGACGTCACAGCGCTTGGTCTCGGCGCGTCGGCCCAGCCGTTCGTCGCGGGTCGCTTCACGCAGTCGATCGCGGTCGACCAGCGCTGGCTCGAGCGCGGCACGGTGCGCGGCGACGACGCACGCCTGCTCGCCTCGCCGCTCGGCTGGGGCGGCCGGGCGGTGCTGGCGACCCTGTGGTTCGCCGCCGGCCGGCCGATCGCCGCAGCGCGTCGCGATGCCCTGCTCGCCTCGGCACGCGAGATCATCGACGGCGACGCGCTCGGGCCGTTCGCCGGCGCCAGCGCGGTGCAGCCGCACGTCGTCGTCGTGCGGGCGCTCGCCCATCGCGTCGAGCCGGCCATCGACCTGCTGACCGCCATCTGGCGCGCCTGGCGGCTTGGCGCCTGGGCTCTCGAGGCCAGCGTGCCGCGTGTCTGGCGGACATGAGCCGTCGGGGCCACCCCCGGGACGCCCCCTTATGATCGGCGCGCAGCCGCTCTGGCACCCGTCTTGCTGCCCCACACGCCCATGACGCGACCCGCGAACCCACGACGATGGACCTGACGCCGCGCGAGAAGGACAAGCTGCTGATCTTCACGGCAGCGCTGCTCGCGGAGCGGCGGCGGGCACGCGGGCTGAAGCTCAACCATCCGGAATCGATCGCCCTCATCAGCGCCGCGATCATGGAGGGCGCGCGCGACGGCAAGAGCGTGGCCGCCCTGATGAGCGAAGGCAAGACCGTGCTGGCCCGCGCCGACGTGATGGAAGGCGTTCCGGAGATGATCCCGGACATCCAGGTCGAGGCGACCTTCCCCGACGGCACCAAGCTGGTCACGGTGCACCAGCCGATCTCATGAGCCGCGACGCATGATCCCCGGCGAGCTGTTCGTCGACGACGGCGAGCTGACCCTCAACGCCGGCCGCGCGACCGTCTCGATCGTCGTCGAGAACAGCGGCGACCGGCCGATCCAGGTCGGCTCGCACTACCACTTCGCCGAGACCAACGGCGCGCTCCGCTTCGACCGCGACGCCGCCCGCGGCATGCGGCTCGACATCGCCTCCGGCACCGCCGTGCGCTTCGAGCCCGGCCAGCAGCGCAGCGTCGTGCTGGTGGCCTACGCGGGTGATCGCATCGTCCACGGCTTCCGCGGCATGGTCGGCGGCAAGCTCTGACCGTCCGGCACGCCAGCCACACCGCAAAGCACACGATGGCCACGATCCCGCGCCGCGCCTATGCCGAGATGTTCGGCCCGACCGTCGGCGACCGCGTCCGCCTCGCCGACACCGGCCTCGTGATCGAGGTCGAGGACGACTACACGCTGCGCGCCGGCGGCTACGGCGAAGAGGTGAAGTTCGGCGGCGGCAAGACCATCCGCGACGGCATGGGCCAGGGCCAGAAGGTCTCTGCGCACGTGGCAGACACCGTCATCACCAACGCGCTCGTGATCGACCATTGGGGCATCGTCAAGGCCGACATCGCCATCAAGAACGGCCGCATCTCGGCGCTGGGCAAGGCCGGCAATCCCGACGTGCAGTCGGGCGTCGACATCGCGATCGGCCCGGGCACCGAGATCATCGCCGGCGAAGGGATGATCGTCACCGCCGGCGGCATCGATTCGCACATCCACTTCATCTGCCCGCAGCAGATCGACGAGGCGCTCGCCAGCGGCGTCACGACGATGCTCGGCGGCGGCACCGGCCCGGCCACCGGCACCTTCGCGACCACCTGCACGCCGGGGCCGTGGCACATCCACTCGATGCTGAAGGCGGCAGAGGCCTTTCCGATGAACCTCGGCTTCATGGGCAAGGGCAACGCCAGCCTGCCCGCCGCGCTCGACGAGCAGGTGGAGGCCGGCGCCTGCGGCCTCAAGCTGCACGAGGACTGGGGCACGACGCCGCAGGCGATCGACACCTGTCTCGGCGTCGCCGAGCGGCACGACATCCAAGTCGCGATCCACACCGACACGCTGAACGAATCGGGCTTCGTCGAGGACACGGTCGCCGCCTTCAAGGGCCGCGCGATCTCGACCTTCCACACCGAAGGCGCCGGCGGCGGCCATGCCCCCGACATCATCAAGATCGCCGGCCTGCCGAACGTGCTGCCGTCGTCGACCAACCCGACGATGCCCTACACCGTCAACACGGTCGACGAGCATCTCGACATGCTGATGGTCTGCCATCACCTCGACCCAGCGATCGCCGAAGACCTGGCCTTCGCCGAGAGCCGGATCCGGCGCGAGACGATCGCCGCGGAAGACGTGCTGCACGACCTCGGCGTGTTCTCGATGATGTCGAGCGACAGCCAGGCGATGGGCCGCGTCGGCGAGGTGATCATCCGCACCTGGCAGGCCGCCCACAAGATGAAGGCGCAGCGCGGCTGGCTGGAACCTTCGCCGGGCCGCCACGCGACCGAGGCGAACGACCGCAACGACAACTTCCGCGTCAAGCGCTACATCGCCAAGTACACGATCAACCCGGCGATCGCGCAGGGCATCGCCCCCGAGGTCGGCTCGATCGAGCCGGGCAAGCTGGCCGATCTCGTCGTCTGGAAGCCCGCGTTCTTCGGTGTCAAGCCTTCGCTCGTGATCAAGGGCGGGATGATCGCGATGGCGGCGATGGGTGATCCGAACGCCTCGATCCCGACACCGCAGCCGGTCCACTTCCGGCCGATGTTCGGCTCGTACGGCGGCGCGCTCGCGATCTCGTCGGTCACCTTCGTGTCGCAGGCGGCGATCGATCTCGGCGTGCCGGCGCAGCTCGGGCTGAAGAAGCACGCGGTGCCGGTGCGGCACACCCGCTCGATCGGCAAGCACAGCATGGTGCTGAACAGCGCAACGCCGAGGATCGAGGTCGACGCCCAGACCTACGAGGTGCGCGCCGACGGCGTGCTGCTGACCTGCGAGCCGGCGACCGTGCTGCCGATGGCGCAGCGGTATTCCCTGTTCTGAAGCCCGGCTTCTCCCGGTTGCTGCCGTGCTGACCGCCAGCAAGCTCATCGCCGCCGGTGCAGGCCTCGCGCCCGTGCTCGTGCGCCGCGCCGCGACCGTCGAGCTCGATTGGGACACGCGGCAGAAGAGCCGCTTCGATGCCCTCGATTCGCAGGGGCGGCGCATCGGCGTGTTCCTGGCGCGGGGGCAGGTCGTGCGCGGTGGTGACGTGCTGGTCGCGGAAGACGGCTCGCTGATCGCGGTGAAGGCGTCGCCGCAGCCGGTGCTGGTCGTCACCGCCGGCCCGCACGGCTCGCCGCTCGATCTGCTGCGCGCGGCCTATCACCTCGGCAACCGGCATGTGCCGCTCGAGGTCAGGGCAGGCCATCTGCAGTTCGAGCCGGACCACGTGCTGGCCGAGATGCTGCGGCGCATGGGCCTGGTGATCGAGGCGGCGGAGGCGGCGTTCGAACCGGAAGGCGGCGCCTA
>CAZZVH010000136.1:0-8710 GCA_964657365.1 uncultured Burkholderiaceae bacterium | reverse complement strand
AGTGCAGGCGCACCGAGAAGACGTAGATCAGCACATAGCCGATCACGAACACGGGGATCGAGAAACCGAACACCGAGAACCCCGAGAGCACGCGATCGAGGCCGCCGCCCAGCCGCCACGCGGCCAGCGTGCCGAGCGGCACGGCGACGAGGATCGAGATGAGCAAGGTGCCGAAGGCCAGCGCGAGCGTCGGCTCGATGCGCTGGGCGATCAGCGCCGTGACCGGCTTGTTCTGGTAGTACGAGTAACCGAGATCGCCTTGCAGCGCGTGCGCGATCCAGATGCCGAATTGCGCCGGCAACGGCCGGCTCAGGCCGAGCTGCTCGCGCACGTGCTCGATGTCCTGGCTCGTGCCGTTCTCGCCGACGATGACGGCCGCCGGATCGCCCGGCGTGAGGCGCAGGATCAGGAAGACGACGATCGCCACGACCAGCAGCACCGGCACGATCGCCGCCAGTCGCTGGGCGAGGAAGCGAAGCACGGCCGGTGGCCTTGGCGACCGCCCTAGTTCTTCTTGATGTTCCAGTACACCTGCGCGCCCGCCGGCACCAGGCCGGTGATATTGGAACGGAGGGCCGCCGGGTTGTAGAACTGGCCCAGCCACACGTGCGTCACGGTCTCGACGGCGCGCAGCTGCAGTTGTTCGGCCAATTTCTTCTTCTCGGCATCGGTGGTCGCCTGCGCGAACTTCGCCTTCAGCTCTTCGATGACCTTGTCGTCCTGCCAGCCGAACCATCCCTTGTCGCCGGTGGCGTTGAGCATCGCCATCGTCAGCGGGTTGAGGATGTCGCCGGCTGTCCACGAGGTCATGAAGGCGTTCCAGCCGCCCTTGTCGGGCGCGTCCTTCTTGGCGCGGCGGGCGAGCAGCGTCGACCAGTCCATCTGCTGCATGTCGACCTTGAAGCCGGCCGCCTCGAGCTGCTGCTTGGCGACCAGCGGCAGCTTGGCGATGCCGGCCAGGTCGGTGGGCCGCATCAGCACGATGGGCTGGCCGTTGTAGCCGGCATCCTTCAGCAGCTGCGCCGCCTTCTTCGGGTCGGCGGTGCCGGTGTAGATGCCGGTGGAGTCGCTCGCGAACGGCGTGCCGCAGGGGAACATGCTCTTGCAGAACTTGTACATGCCGGGCGTGCCGACCTGCGTCTTCAGGAACGCCTCCTGGCCCATCGCCACCATTGCGGCTTCGCGGATCTTGACGTTGTCGAACGGCGGCCAGAGGTGGTTGAAGCGGAAGATGAACTGCAGCCCTGCCGGCTGCGCGTCGACGATCTGGATGCCGGGCGAGGACTTCAGCGAGGCGTACTGCTCGAACGCCGGCTGCTCGATGATGTCGACCTCGCCGGCGAGCAGCGCGTTGAGCTGCGTCTGCGGGTCGCGGATGATGACCCACTCGACCCGGTCGACGTACACGTTCTTGCCGCCCGCGGTGCCGCTCGGCGGCTCGGCGCGCGGCTTGTACTTGTCGAATTTCGCGTAGACGACCTTCTCGCCCGGCTTGTATTCATCGGCCACGAAGCGGTACGGTCCGGAGCCGATCTGCTCCTTCACCTGCTCGAGGCCCGGCGTGGCGGCGATGCGCGCCGGCATGATGAAGGGCACGTTCGACGACGGCTTGCCGAGCGCCTCGAGCATCACGCCGAAGGGCGTCTTCAGCTTGATGACGAAGGTCCTGGCGTCGGGCGTCTCGTAGCCCGTGACGCTGCGCGCCATGAAGCCGCCGAAGCTGTCCCGGCTCGACCAGCGCTTGAGCGAGGCGACCACATCGGCGCTCGTCACCGGCTTGCCGTCGTGGAACTCGAGGCCGTCGCGCAGCTTGAAGGTCCAGGTGAGGTTGTCCTTCGAGACGCTCCAGGTGTCGACCATCTGCGGCTTGACCTTGCCGTCGATGTCGGTGCCGAACAGCGTGTCGTAGATCATGTAGCCGTGGTTGCGCGTCACGAACGCCGTCGTCCAGATCGGATCGAGGATCGTGATGTTCGACTGCGGCACGATGCGCAGCGTCTTGACCTGCGCGGTGGCCAGCGAGGGCGACAGGGAGGCCACTGCGGCGAAGGCGGCCAGGCTGGCCGCGCGGAGGAGAGGAAGGAGTTTCACGGGTGCATCTCCATGACGCCGGGGACGGACGGGACGCCGGGGAGCAAGCAACAAGTGCGCCCGGAACCTGGCTACGCGCGTGGCGGGTCTCGTCGGGCATTCCTGTTCTATGGATCGGTCGCGTCGACCGAAGCCACCCGAGGAGAGACACCATGCGCCACCGCATCCTAACCATCCTGGCACTGACGATGAGCGCGCTCGGCTGCCAGCCGTCGGCCGCGCAGAACCAGAAGAACGCCACCGGCCTGCCGACTTATCCGAAGGACGAGGGCGGCGTGATGCTGTCGGAATACACGGAACAGCCGTTCGGGAAAGTGTGCATCTTCTATTCCACCGACACGAACGACGCGCTGGCCGCCGTCGAGGCCTGGTACCGGAAGGCGCTTCCCGCTGCCACGGTCGACGACGTCAACAAGAACTCGGCGTACGGCCCGATCGTGCTGAACGGGATCAAGCTGCTGTCGGGAAAAGACGTGGTCGCCGTCTACCGCATGCCGAAAGGCGACCACACGGTGATCGAACTGTTCAAGTGCAGGTAGCAGGCGCGGGCCGTCATCGCCCGGCGAGTGAAGCTGCGGGCACGCCGGCCTTGGCCATGGCAGCGGCCAGGGCCTTGTCCCGCGTCGCCAAGGGAAGCGCGCGGCGCAATGCCACCTCGAGATAGGCGGCGTCGTACGCGCTCAGGCCGTGGTCGGCGGCCAGCACGTCGAGCGCGGCGATGCTCAGCGGCTCGCGATCGACCCGGATGCGCAGGGCGCCCGCGGCGACTGCGAGTTCGCGCCGCTTCGAGGCAGCGATGCGCTTGCGGCGCTGCGCGCTCAGCAGCAGGCTGCCCACCTCGAGGAGCCAGACGGCAGGGACCCAGACGTCCTGCGTGGCCGTGGCCTGCAGGGCGGCCTCTGTCTCTGGCGTCGCCTCGTCTGGCAGGAACCACGCGGCGCTGATCGAGGCATCGACGACGAACGGCCGCGCGGCGGACGCCACGGTCAGCGCCGCCCTTCGCGGATCAGATCGCGGCTGGTGAGCTCGCCCAGGCTGACGCCCTTCCGGCTCGACCGAAGTGCGGCGATGGCCTTGCGGGCGCGCTGCTCGGCCTCCTCCGGCACGGCCGGCACCAGGCGGGCGACGACCTTGCCGCGGCGCGTGATGGCGATCTCTTCTCCAGCCTCGACCCGGTGGATCAGTTCGGAGAGGCGATTCTTGGCGTCGAAGAGGGCAACGTCGTTCATGGCGGCAATGAAATCCGAGCGCCGAATCATAGCGCCAGGATGGCTAGCTAGCTATCTCGAGCCGGCGGTCCCCGGCGGCAGCGTTCTGTTCCGACCCCACCGTATGATCCGCTCGCTTCCAACCGCAAGGGGACCGTCATGGCCAGCTCGTTGTTCACCCGCGCCTTCGCGGCTGTCGTTCTCGGGCTCGGGCTGGCGGGCGCCAGCAACGCCCAGCAGGCGACCGTGCGCGTCGCCTCCACGCCCACCGGCGTGCCGTTCACCTTCCTCGACACCAAGACCAACCAGATCTCCGGGATCATGGTCGACCTGATGAAGGCGATCGGCAAGGACCAGGGCTTCGCCATCGACATCTCGCCGATGCCCTTCAGCACGCTGATCGCGGCGCTCCAGGCGAACAAGGTCGACGTGATCGCCGCTGCGATGTACATCACGCCGACGCGCCAGGAAGTGGTCGACTTCAGCGACCCGATCATCACCTACGGCGAAGGCCTGTTCGTGGCCGCGAAGGACACGAAGGACTACACCTCGATGGCCGACCTGAAGGGCGAGATCGTCGGCGTGCAGATCGGCACCTCGTACGTGAAGCCGCTCACCGACTCGGGCCTGTTCAAGGAGATCAAGGTCTACGACACGATCCCCGACATCATCCGCGACGTGAACCTCGGCCGCATCAAGGGTGGCTTCGCCGATTTCCCGATCGTCGCCTACCAGCTGTCGCAAGGCGCTTTCCCCGAGACGCGCCTGGCGAAGGGCTACAAGCCCACCCTGCCAGGCAGCGTCGGCATCGGCGTCAAGAAGGGCGACAAGACGACGCTCGACAAGATCAACGCATCGCTGCGCAAGTTCAAGGCCGACGGCACCACCGACAGGATCCTCGCCCAGTGGGGCCTGAAGTAGGCATCGGCGGCCGCGCCCCGTAGCCGCGCCGCGTGTTCGCCTCGAAAGACCTCGCCGAATTCCTGCCGCTGCTGGCGCACGGCGCGCTGATCACCATCGGCGTGTTCGTGCTGGCGCTGGTGCTGGCCACCGTGCTCGGCCTCGGCTGGGCGCTGATGCGCGTCTCGGCCAACCGCTTCCGCTCGGGCTTCTCGAAGGCGCTGATCAACACGATCCGCGGCATCCCGATCCTGGTCCAGCTGTTCTACATCTATTTCGTCTTCCCCGAGATCGGCATCCAGCTCTCGGCGTTCGAATCGGGCGTGGTCGGCCTGGGCTTCGCCTACTCCTGCTACATGGCCGAGGTGTTTCGCTCAGGGATCGAAGGCGTGGACCCGGGCCAGGTGGAAGCGGCGCAATCGCTCGGCATGAGCCGCGTGAAGATCCTCTGGCGCGTGGTGCTGCCGCAGGCCTTCAAGATCGCGCTGCCGCCCTACGGCAACACCTGCGTGATGCTGCTGAAAGACACCTCGCAGGCATCGATCATCACCGTGGCCGAGCTCTCGTTCCAGGGCAAGCTCATCGCCTCGTCGACCTTCAAGAACACGGAGGTGTTCACGCTGGTGGCGCTGATGTACCTGGTGATGTGCATCCCGCTCATCATCGTCGTCGGCCGGCTCGAGAAGCGGATGGCGCGCCGGTGATCGCCATCCGCGACATCCGCAAGTCGTTCGGCGCGAACCTCGTGCTCGACGGCATCTCGCTCGACGTGAAGCAGGGCGAGGTGGTGTGCGTGATCGGCGCCTCGGGCTCGGGCAAGTCGACCCTGCTGCGCTGCGTGAACGGGCTCGAGTCGTACGACGCCGGCGAGATCACGGTCGACGGCGTGCGCGTCGACCGCGACAGACAGCACATCGTCGCCATCCGCGAGAAGGTGGCGATGGTGTTCCAGCGCTTCAATCTCTTTCCGCACCGCACCGCGATCGAGAACGTGATCGAGGGCCCCGTCTACGTGAAGGGCGAGCCGCGCGCCTCGGCGCTCGAGCGAGCGCGCGCGCTGCTCGTGCGCGTCGGCCTGGCCGGCAAGGAGCACGACTACCCGCACCGCCTCTCGGGCGGCCAGCAGCAGCGCGTCGCGATCGCGCGGGCGCTGGCGATGCAGCCCAAGGCCATCCTGTTCGACGAGCCCACCTCCGCGCTCGACCCCGAGCTCGTGGGCGAGGTGCTCGCCGTGATGCGCCTGCTCGCGGGCGAAGGCATGACGATGATCGTCGTCACCCACGAGATGGGCTTCGCGCGCGAGGTGGCCGACCGCGTCGTCTTCATCGACGGCGGCCGCATCGTCGAGCAGGGCGTGGCGCGCGAACTGCTGAGCGCGCCGCGGCACGAGCGCACGCAGGACTTCCTGCGCCGCGTGACGCACCCGATCTGAACGACGACGCCATGGCCGACGACAACCCATCTCCTGTGATCGTTCCAGGCACGGCACGTTCCGGGCACGCCCTGCCCTTGCCGCCCTCGCTCTGGGCCGCGACCGCCCGCCCCGCGCCGGCCACGCCGAGGCTCGATGCCTCGTGCCGGGCCGACGTGGCCATCGTCGGCGCCGGGTACTCCGGGCTCGCCGCCGCCCTGCGCCTGCGTGAGGCCGGCGCCACGGTGGTGGTGCTCGACGCCGGCGAGCCCGGCTGGGGCGCCTCGGGTCGCAACGGAGGTCAGGTGATTCCGGGGCTGAAATGGGACCCCGACGAACTCGTGGCGATGTTCGGCGCCGAGGCCGGCGAGCACTTGGCGCAGGTGGCCGGCGGCGCACCGGCGACGCTGTTCGACCTGATCGACAGGCACGCGATCGATTGCGAAGCCAGACGCTGCGGCTGGATCCAGCCGTGCTTCGCCGACGCCGACCGGGCGCTGGCCGAGCGGCGCGTCGCGCAGTGGCAGAAGCGCGGCGCCGACGTCGCGCTGCTGGAACCCGACGCGGTGCGCGCGCTCGTCGGCAGCCCCATCTACAAGGGCGGATGGATCGACCGGCGGGCCGGTTCGGTGCAGCCGCTCAGCTACGCGCGCGGCCTGGCGCGGGCGGCGCAGGCGGCCGGCGCCACCGTGTGCGGCGATTCACGCGTGGCGGGCCTGGCGCGCGACGGCGGGCGCTGGAACGTCAGCACCGCACACGGGCCCGTCGTCTCGGCGAACCAGGTGCTGCTCGCCACCAACGGCTACACCGACGGCCTGTGGCCGCAGTTGCGACAGACCGTGATCGCCGCCAACAGCTTCCAGGTGGCGACCGAGCCGCTGTCCGAGGCGCAGCGCCGCAGCGTGCTGCCGCAAGGTCACGTCGCCTCCGACACGCGCAAGCTGCTCCTGTACTACCGCGCAAACCACGACGGCCGCTTGATCATGGGCGGCCGCGGGCCCTTCCGCGAGCCGACGGCCGCGAGCGACTTCGCGCACCTGGAATCGGTGATCGCCCTCGTCTTCCCGCAGCTCGAGGGCTTGCGCTGCGCGTACCGCTGGTCGGGCCGCGTGGCGCTGACGCGCGATCACCTGCCGCACCTGCACCGGCCGGCGCCAGGGCTGACGATGCTGCTCGGGTACAACGGGCGGGGAGTGGCGCTGGCGACCACGATGGGCACGCTGGCGGGAGCGAACCTGGCGCAGCCGGAAACGCATCCGTTGCCGCTCGCGATGACCGGCATCCGGCCGATCCCGTTGCACGCGCTTCACCGGCTCTACGCGACCGCCATCCTGCAGATGTACCGCGTGGTCGACCACCTGGCCGTGCGCTGACCATCCGTTCGGCCTCCGTGGGCTCACCGTTGTTGACGTAGGGACTACGTTCCCGACATAACCCCCCGCCAGGTTCGCAACGGATACTGCCCGTGTGGGCGATGTTCCAAGCGTCGCCTTGAAACCTGGACCAAGGACACGTCATGAACTTCGGAATCATCGGAGCCGGTCACATCGGCAGCGCACTCGCGGTGCGGCTCGGCAGCCTCGGGCACTCGGTCTACATCGCCAACTCCCGCGGCCCCGACTCGCTGAAAGATGTCGCTCGACATACCGGCGCCAAGCCGGTGACGGCCCGGGAAGCGGCCCGCCACGGCGACATCATCGTGGTCACCATCCCGCTCAAGAACATCCCCGACCTGCCCAAGGACCTGTTCGCGGGCGTTGCCGCCGACGTGCCTGTCATCGACACGAGCAACTACTATCCCTTGCTGCGCGACGGTCACATCGCGGAACTGGAAACCGGCGACCTCACCGAAAGCGAATGGGTGCAGCAGCACCTGGGTCGCCCGGTGGTGAAGGTGTTCAACAACATCTACGCCGACCATCTCCGGCACAAGGGCCTGCCCGCTGGAACCCCCGGCCGCATCGCATTGCCACTGGCGGGCGACGATGCGGCATCCAAGCAGAAGGTGATGCGTCTGGTGGAGGAACTGGGCTTCGACGCCGTCGACGACGGCAGCCTGCATGAGTCGTGGCGACAGCAGCCAGGAACGCCCTCCTACGGCGCTGACCTACCCGCGGAGAAGCTTCGCGAGCACCTCGCCACGCTGGGCACCCATCGCACCGAGGCGCAGCACGCCGATTACCTGTCCAGGCACGCCGACCAGGAGCGGGCCATGGCGGCGGCGCAGGGCATCAAGCTCTGACCGAGGAAGGTGTCGCTTCGCTCGATCGGCCGACAGCAGACGCTTCAGATTTCCCGCCTCACCGCCGCCGTCCCCGGATCCCCCGTGTTCGGCGTCCCCGCCCGCTCGATCAGCAGCACCTCCGCACCCTCCTCCGCCACCGGGCAATGCGCCACGCCCTGCGGCACCACGTAGAGCTGCCCCGGCCCGAGCGTCACGTCGCCTTCGCGCATGCGGATCGTCACGCTGCCCTTCAGCACCAGGAAGAAGTCGTCGGTGTCGTCGTGCGTGTGCCAGGTGAACTCGCCTTGCAGCTTCGCCACCATCAGGTCGTGGCCATTGAACCGGCCCACGACGCGCGGTTGCCAGGGCTCGCCGAAGGTGGCGAGCTTCGCGGCGAGGTCGATGCCCGTGAGTGGCGAGGCTTGCGTCGTGGCCATGGAGTTCCCCTCGTCGATGGTCGTCGTCAGAGCGTGTTCACCAGATGCCCGCCATCGACCGGAATCACGACGCCGGTCATGTACGACGACGCATCCGACGCGAGCAGCATCAACGGGCCGTCGAGCTCGCCGAGCTCTCCCACCCGCTGCTGTGGAATCCGCGCGACGATCGCCTGGCCGACCGGCGTCCGCAACAGCTCCCGGTTGATGTCGGTGTCGAAGTAGCCGGGAGCCAGGGCGTTCACGCGGATGCCGTGTTCGGCCCATTCGAGCGCCAGCGCCTGCGTGAGCTGCACCACCGCCGCCTTGCTGGCGGCATAGGCAGCGACCTGGGCGCGCACGCGCAGGCCCAGGATCGAGGCAATGTTGACGATCGTGCCGCCCGTGCCGGCACGCACCATCTCGCGAGCGCTCGCCTGTGCCACCCGGAACACGCCAG
>CAZZVH010000135.1:0-8786 GCA_964657365.1 uncultured Burkholderiaceae bacterium | reverse complement strand
ATCATCATCGACTTCATCGACATGGGCCCGGAAGAGCACCGCACCGCGGTGCTGGCCGAGCTGAAGAAGCAGCTCGGGCGAGACCGCACCAAGGTGACGGTGAGCGGCTTCACGCAGCTCGGGCTGGTCGAGATGACGAGGAAGCGCACGCGCGAATCGCTCGCCCACATGCTGTGCGAGCCGTGCCCCACCTGCAAGGGCCGCGGCGAGACCAAGACGGCGCGCAGCGTCTGCCACGACATCCTGCGCGAGATCCTGCGCGAGGCGCGCCAGTTCAATCCGCGCGAGTTCAGGGTCGTGGCGTCGGCCTCGGTCGTCGAGATGCTGCTCGACGAAGAGAGCCAGCACCTGGCCGGGCTGTCCGATTTCATCGGCAAGCCCATCTCGCTGCAGGCCGAGCCGTTCGCCTCGACCGAGCAGTACGACATCGTCCTGCTGTAGGCGGCGAGACGTGGCCAACGACGCCACGGGGCGCGGAGCGCGGCGATGAACCGGCGCTGGCGCCATCCGATCCACGGCCTGCCGTTCGACGAGCCGATCGCCGAGGCGCTGGCCGAGGAATTCGCCGAGCAGCCATGGGGCCGGCGGACGCAGGCCTTGCGCAAGGCGGCGTTCCGGGAGGTGGCGCTGCTGGCCACCGGCCAGTTCCGCCGCCGCGTGGAGCGGGTGCCTGCGAACGTCGGCGCGATCCTCTGGGTCTACACCTGGACGACCGTCGGCGACGCCATCATGGACCTCGCGCCTCGCGTTCTCGTGCCGGCGAGCATCGCCATCGACCTGCTGATCGCACCGGCCCTGGCGCCGCTGTTCGCGAACGACCGGCGCCTGCGCACGGTCCACGTCGATCCCGACGCCGCGCTGGGCGACGTCGATTTCGTGCTGCTCGATTCGCTCCGCGCCACCTCGCTGCGCCTGAAGCGCCACGCCTACCCGAGCCTGCCCTTCGCCACCATGCGCGGCCACAACGCGGGCGAGCGGTTCGACCGCGCCGCCTACGCCGACCGCCGCGTCCGCCAGCTCTTCGGCCTGCCCGCCGGCGATGTCGTCGCGCCGACGCTCGACCTCGGCGACGCCGGCGGCACGGTCTACGACGCAGAGCGCTTCCGCATCGCCGTGCCGCTCGGCGCGCGCCGCTCGCCGAAGCGCTACCTGCGCTGGAACGAGGTGCTGCGCGACATCGTCGCCGGCTGGCCGCGCCACGTCGCGGCGCCGGAGTTCCGGCTGATGGGGCAGGGCCATTCGGCGCGCAAGGACCTGCAGTCGATCGACGCCGACCTGGTCCAGCGCCACGCTGTCGTCGAGATCGATTCCGGCGACCTGCGCAAGACCGCCTTCGACATCGCCGCCTGCGATGCCTTCCTCGGCGTCGACGGCGGCCTGATGCATGTCGCCGTCGCGGTCGGCACGCCCGGGCTGGCTCTCTTCGCCAACATCGATCCCGCCTATTTCCTGCGTCCCGGCGGCACGATGGTGGCGATGCGCAGCGAGGCCGAGGTCTCGGCGCTCGATGCCGCCCGGGTGGCGGCCGAGTTCCTCGCCGCGCTGCCGCGTTTCATCGGCGCAGGCCGGGCGGCGGCGGAGCGCTGACGGCGGCCGATCCGAGCGCGGCGACGGCGCTCGCGGCGACCGTCCCCGGCACGATGCCGCTGACGTCGCGCCCCGGCGCCTGCAGCGCGACGGCGTCGGCGCCCGGCGGCAAGCGCCACGCCGGGTCGATGCTGGCGTCGAACAGGGCGAGCACGGGCGTCGTCGTCGTGCAGGCCAGATGCAGCAGGCCGCCGTCGGCACAGACGACGAGCGCGCAACGGGACATCGCCTGCTGCGTGCCGTGCAGGTCGGTGGCGGCGACCAGATCGAGCACGTCGGCGCCGACGAGCGACGCCTTGACCGCCTTCGCCGCGGCCGCGCCGTTGTCGCTGCCGAGCAGGGTGAAGCGGTTCACGCCCGCGGCCTGGAGCGCGCGCGCCACCTCGGGCCAGTGCCGATAGGTGCGTTCGGCCTGCACGCCGCCCAGCGCCAGGGCGACGCGCGCCGGCTCGTCGCGCGCCGGCACCGCCTCGCCGCGCCGCTGCAGCTTCTGGCGTGCGTGCCACGGCTCGGCGGCCGGCGCGAGCGCGGCGTCGAGCAGGCAGGCGAGACGGCGCGTCGCGAGCAGGCCGCGCTGGAAGTCGTAGGCGATGTAGTCGCCGAGCATCGACACCCAAGGCAGCGCCGGCGCCACGGCGCGCTTGTCGGCCAGGGCACGCCAGGAGCTCGCGTCGACGATCGCGAAGTCGTAGTCGGCCGCCACGATCTCGTCGGCGTCGCTGCCCACGCGGCCGAACCACCGGTCGCCGCGGAACAGCGAGGCGACCGACGCCGGTGCCACCAGGTCGACCGTGATGCCGCGCTCGGCGAGCAGGCTGCGCGGCGCCAGGTCCATCAGCGCGTCGCCGATCTGCGGCGCCTCGGCGTGGAACCAGACGGCGCGTCGCCAGCCCGGGTCGATGCGCGCGGCGAGCAGGCGGCCCTGGCCGCTGGCGGCCACCTCCAGCCGTCGCTTGACAACCCGGAACGCCACCTTCAGCGCCCCCTTGCCAGCCAGGAATCGCGCGTCGTCGGCCGGCACCGGCGGGTCGACCGGCTGCGTGACGCCGCGCCGGGCCCACGCCTGCAGCAGCGAGCCGCCCGTGCCGCTCAACGCTTGTCGCGCGGCACGCGGCCCATCAGGTAGAACTCGTCGTTCGGGCGCATCGAGGTGACGTTGGCCATCCGGTTCGAGAGGCCGAACAAGCCGGTGATGGCGGCGATGTCCCAGGCGTCCTCGTCGCTGAAGCCGTGGCTGCGCAGCGCCTCGAAATCGGCCTCGCCGATCGAGCCGGAATCGTCGCAGACCTTCATCGCGAAGCCGAGCATCGCCTTCTGCCGATCGGTGATGTCGGCCTTGCGGTAGTTGACTGCCACCTGGTCGGCCAGCAGGGGCTTCTTCTCGTAGATGCGCAGCAGCGCGCCGTGGGCGACGACGCAATAGAGGCAGCGGTTGGCGCCGCTCGTCGCCACGATCACCATCTCCTTCTCGCCCTTGGTCAGGCCGCCCTGGCCGGTCTCGCGCAGCAGCAAGGCGTCGTGGTACGCGAAGAAGGCGCGGAATTCGGCGGGCCGGTGCGCCAGCGTGAGGAACACGTTCGGCACGAAGCCGGCCTTCTCCTGCACGGCGAGGATCATCGTCCGCACGTCGTCGGGCAGGTCGGCGAGGGCGGGAACCGGGAAGCGGCTGATCGGTGGCGGCAGGCTCATGGGTCTAGCTCCTGAACTGAAGCGCGTGGAGGCGGGCGTAGAGGCCGCCGTGGGCGAGCAACTCGGCGTGCGTGCCCTGCTCGACGACCCGGCCGGCCTCGACGGCGACGATCCGTGTCGCGTGCTCGATGGTCGAGAGGCGGTGCGCGATGACGATGCTGGTGCGGCCGCGCATCAGCGTCTCGAGGGCATCCTGCACCAGCCGTTCCGATTCCGAATCGAGCGCCGACGTGGCTTCGTCGAGGATCAGGATCGGCGCGTCCTTGTAGATGGCGCGGGCGATCGCGAGGCGTTGCCGCTGGCCGCCCGAGAGCTCGTTGGCGTTGTGGCCGACGATCGTGTCGATGCCGTTCGGCAGGCCCTGGGCGAAGTCGAGCAGGTTGGCTGCGCGCAACGCCGCCAGCACCCGGTCCCGGTCGACCGCCGCACCGAGCGCGACGTTGGTGGCGACGCTCGCGTTGAAGAGCGAGACGTCCTGGCTCACCAGCGCGAACTGGCGGCGCAGGGCGGCGACGTTCCAGTCGGCCAGCGGCACGCCGTCGAGCAGCAGGCGGCCGGCCGTGGGCTCGATGAAGCGCGGCAACAGGTTGACGAGCGTCGTCTTGCCGGCGCCCGACGGCCCGACCAGCGCGACCGTCTCCCCGGGCGCGAAGGCGAGGGTGACGGCGTTGAGCGCCGGGCCGTGCTCGGTGCGGTAGGCCACCGTGACCGCCTGCATGTCGATCCGCCCGGTGGCCCGGCCGGCGTCGAAGCTGCCGCCTGTTTCCGGCGGCGTCGAATCGATCAGGCCGACGCCTTTTTCCAGGGCCGCGAGGCCGCGCGTGATCGGCGCCGAGATCTCGGCGAGGTGCTTCATCGGCGAGATGAGCTGCATCAGCGCGGTGATGAAGGCGATGAAGCCGCCGACGGTCGTCTTGTCGTGGCCGCTCTGCCAGAGCGCCGCGGTCATGACGGTGGCCAGTGCGACCGACGCGATCACCTGGGTCAGCGGCGTCATCGTCGCCGCGGCCGTCACCGCCTTGATCGAGGTCCGGCGCAGCCGCTCGCTGACGATGCGAAAGCGCTCGGCCTGCACCGTTTCGGCCGCGTACAGGCGCACGCTGCGCCAGGCGTTGACGTTCTCCTCGACCACGTACGCCAGCTCGTCGGTCGCCTGCTGGCCCTCGACGGTGAAGCGGTGCAGGCGGCGGCTGTAGTAGCGCATCACGAACGCGACCGCGGGCAGCAGGACGGCGACGATGAGCGTCAGCTGCCAGTTCAGGTACAGCAGGACGGCCAGCATCGCCACCAGCATCAGCGAATCGCGCACCAGGTCCTGGAGCGCGTAGACGAGCTGCGTCGCACCCGTCTGCACCTCGTAGGTCAGCGTGTTGATCAGGTTGCTCGCCATGTTGCGGGTGAAGAGGGCTGGCTGCGCGTTCAGCAGCCGGGCGAACATGGCGGCGCGCAACTCGAGGACGCCGCGGTTCGCCGCCCACGACATGCCGTACTGGGCCACGAAGCCCGCGAGGCCGCGGACCAGCGTGAGGCCGATCACCAGCACCGGCACGATCCAGAGCGGCACGCCGCCCAGCTGGAAGCCGTGGTCGATCAGCCATCGCAGCAGCAGCGGGATCGCCGGCTCGGTCGCCGCGCCCACCACCGCGCCGAAGAACGCGATCACGAAGCCGCGGCGGCTGTTCCTGAAGAACGGGGCGATCCGGAGGAGGCGCTCGCGCAGCGGCGACGCGGGCGTGGTCATGGCGCGGCATTATCGAGGACGCCGGGCGCTGCCTACAATTCGCCGCGCAACACCACGGCGCATGCCCGCACCCACGCTCTCTGTCATCCTCATCACGAAGAACGAATCGGCCCGCATCGACGCCTGCCTCGCGTCGGTGGCCTTCGCCGACGAGTGGATCGTCGTCGATTCGGGCAGCAGCGACGACACCCGCGAACGCGCCACGCGGTTCGGCGCGACCGTGATCGCCACCGACGACTGGCCCGGCTTCGGGGCCCAGAAGCAGCGCGCCCTCGACCGCGCCACCGGCCACTGGGTGCTGGCGATCGACGCCGACGAGCGCGTCACGCCCGAGCTCGCGGCGAGCATCCGGGCTGCCGTGGCCGACGAATCCGGCCCTGGCGCCTTCGAGCTGTCCCGCCTGTCGCGCTTCGACGGGCGCTGGATCCGCCACGGCGACTGGCACCCGGACCGGGTGCTGCGCCTGTTCCGCCGCGGCCACGGGCGGATTTCAGCCGATCGGGTCCACGAACGGGTGATCGCCGACGGGCCGGTCGGCCGCCTGGCCGGCGACCTGCTGCACGAGACGATGCCGACGCTCGACGACGCGCTCGCCAAGATGAACCGCTACAGCAGCGAAGGCGCCGCGGCGAAGCTCGCTGCCGGCGGGCGAGGCTCCCTGGGCGCCGCGGTCGTCCACGCTGCCTGGGCCTTCCTGCGCGGCTACGTCCTGCGTCGGGGCTGTCTCGACGGCGCGGCCG
This sequence comes from uncultured Burkholderiaceae bacterium, assembly GCA_964657365.1. Classification (GTDB taxonomy): domain Bacteria; phylum Pseudomonadota; class Gammaproteobacteria; order Burkholderiales; family Burkholderiaceae_C; genus Schlegelella_A. Next base: position 3,029 of record CAZZVH010000135.1, on the reverse strand, counting down.
GCCTCGTCCTGGCGGTCTACGTCGCCGAGGGCACCTTCTGGCGCTATCTGAAAATGGCCGAGCTCGCACGCCCCTTGCCAAGGAGCGCTGGTCGAGACGGCGGAGGAACCACGTCATCGCATTGAACCATCGCCAACAAACCGGGTCAGGCCTGACCATGTCCCTCGATCGACGGCACTTCTGCGCAGCCGGCGCGGCGCTTTTCGCCGTGCCCGCGGCGTTCGCGCAATTCAAGGTCGAGATCTCGGGCGTCGGAGCGACGCAGCTGCCGATCGCCGTCCTGCGCTTTCGCGACGAGGACCGGAGCGGCCAGTCGCCGTCCTCGATCATCCGGGCCGACCTGGAGCGCAGCGGCGCCTTCCGGATCGTCGACTCGAGCGCGAGCCTGGACGAGACCGCGCAGCCGTCGATGAGCGAATGGCGGGCACGCGCCGCCGACGCGCTGCTCGGCGGCTCCGTCGCGCGCCTCGCCGACGGCCGCTTCGATCTGCGCTTCAAGCTCTGGGACGTCGCCAAGGGCAGCGACCTGGGCGGCCAGAGCAGCGCCGTCGAGGCCGGCGAGGTGCGCCTCGCCTCGCACCGCATCGCCGATTTCGTCTACGAGAAGCTGACCGGCGAGAAGGGCGTGTTCTCGACCCGCATCGCCTACGTCACGAAGGCGGCCGGCCACTACACGCTGCGCGTCGCCGACGCCGACGGCGAGAACGGGCAGGTGGCGCTGAACAGCACCCAGCCGATCATCTCGCCGGCCTGGTCGCCGAACGGCAAGGAGATCGCCTACGTCTCGTTCGAGCGGCAGAAGGCGGTCGTCTTCGTGCACAACATCGCCACCGGAGACCGCCGCTCGATCGCCGATTTCCGCGGCTCGAACAGCGCGCCGGCGTGGGCGCCCGACGGCCAGACGCTCGCCGTCACCTTGTCGCGCGACGGCGGCTCGCAGCTCTACCTCATCGGCAAGGGCGGCGAGAACCCGCGCCGCGTCACGAGCAGCCAGGCGATCGACACCGAGGCGCAGTTCTCGGCCGACGGCCGCTGGCTCTACTTCACGAGCGACCGCGGCGGCAGCCCGCAGATCTACCGCATGGCGATGCCCGGCGGCCGGACAGAGCGCGTCACCTTCGCGGGTGGCTACAACATCAGCCCGACCGTCAGCCCCGACGGCAACACGCTCGCCTACGTCGCGCGGAACGGCAACGCCTTTCGCGTCACCACGCTCGACCTCTCCAGCCCCGGCGCGCAGCCGGCGACGCTCACCGACACCGGAGACGACGAGCACCCCAGCTTCGCTCCCAATGGGCGACTACTCGTCTACGCCACCAAGGCCCAGGGCCGCGGCGTGTTGATGACGACGACGCTCGATGGCAAGATCAAGGCTCGCCTGCCGTCGACGACGGCCGATCTGCGCGAGCCGGTGTGGGGCCCCTACGGGCGTTAGAGGCCGGGTCTCGGCTATGTGCATTTCAACCAAGCAAAGGAAACCATCATGAAGATCTCCCATCGCCACCTGCTGACGCTGCTCGCCGCAGCGTCTCTCGCCGCCTGTTCGAGCGTCAAGCTCGACGACAAGGCACCGGTCGAGACCCGCGCCAACACCGCGGCCGGCTCGGGCTCCGGCTCCGGCGCGAATTCGTCGGCCACCAACGTCGCCAACGTCGATGCCACGAAGGGCACCATGGGCGACATGTCGAAGATGGCGCGCGTCGTCTACTTCGACTACGACAGCTATGTCGTCGGCGACGACTATCGCCCGGTGATCGAAGCGAACGCCAAGCAGCTGCAGCGCGACCCGAAGGAGCACATGTCGGTGCAGGGCCACACCGACGACCGCGGCAGCAGCGAATACAACCTGGCGCTCGGCCAGCGCCGCGCCGAAGCCGTCGTCAAGTCGCTCGAGCTGCTCGGCGCCCAGCCGGCCCAGCTCGAGGCGGTGAGCTTCGGCAAGGAGCGCCCGGCCGTGCAGGGCGAGACCGAGGAAGCGTGGGCGAAGAACCGCCGCGCCGAGCTGGCCGCCAAGTGACGGGAGCCTCCCGCGCGGGGCGCAGCGCCGCGATGGCCTGCGCGCTCGGCCTCGCCGCCGTCTTCGCGGTGCCGGCCCACGCCGGCCTGTTCGACGACGACGAGGCGCGCCGCGCCATCCTCGACCTGAGGAAGCAGCTCGAGCAGAGCAACGAGCAGGCGCGCAGCCGGCAGGCCGAGCAGATGTCGGCCATGTCGACCCAGCTCGACCAGCTCAAGCGCAGCCTGCTCGAGCTGAACTCCACCATCGAGCTGCAGCGCAGCGACAACGCCAAGCTGCGCGGCCAGATCGAGCAGCTCACGCGCGACGTCGCCGAGCTGCAGCGCAAGCAGACCGACGTGCTCCAGGGCGTCGACGACCGGCTGCGCAAGGTCGAGCCGCAGAAGGTGACGATCGACGACCGCGAGTTCACTGTCGATCCCGACGAGAAGCGCCTCTACGACGACGCGCTGACGAACTTCCGCAACGGCACCTTCGACCAGGCAGCCGGCGGCTTCGCCGGGCTGCTGAAGCGGTATCCGGCCACCGGCTACCGGCCCGCGGCGCAGTTCTGGCTCGGCAACGCGCAATACGGGCTGCGTGCCTACCGGGACGCGATCGCCACCTTCCGGAGCCTCGTGGCCACCACACCGGACAGCCCGCATGCCGCGGAGGCGATGCTCGCCATCGCCAACTGCCAGGCCGAGCTGAAGGACGCGAAGGGCGCGCGCAAGACGATCGACGAGCTCGTCAGGACCTATCCCAAGTCGGAAGCGGCGCAGGCAGGCAAGGATCGGCTGGCGTCGCTGAAGTGACGGGCGTCGACGCCGACGCCGATCTCGAGCGCCGCTTCGGCGGCTTGCGCCGGCTCTACGGTGACGCGGCTTACGGGCGTGTCCGCGCGGCCCGCATCGCCGTGGTCGGCGTCGGTGGCGTCGGCTCGTGGACGGTGGAGGCACTGGCCCGCAGCGGTGTCGCGGCCCTGACCTTGATCGACCTCGTCGGCGTCCAGCTCCTGCATCCGCTCCCGCAA
>CAZZVH010000134.1:0-8791 GCA_964657365.1 uncultured Burkholderiaceae bacterium | reverse complement strand
CGGCGGCTGCTCAGGCGGGGCGTCGGCCATCGGCGGTGTCGATCGAGGTGATGTCGCCGGCCGCTGCGGCAGGCCGGGACGGAACGGACGGCGCGTCGTCGCCGCGCCAGATCAGGCGCGGGTCGAACGCGAAGGTGGCGAGCATGGTGAGGACGACGACCGAGGCGAACGCGAGCAGGGCCGGCCCGGCCTCGACGTTGGCGAGCGCGCCGTAGCGGATCGTCGCCGAGAGCAGGACGACCACGTAGACGTCGAGCATCGACCAGTGGCCGACCGCCTCGATCAGCCGGTACAGCTTGGCCCGTTCGAGACGCCGCCACGCAGGTGCGTGGTCGACGGTCCAGGCGAGCATGGCGAGGACGCAGATCTTCAGCACCGGCACGGCGATGCTGGCGATGAAGACGATGACCGCGAGGAACCAGGAGCCGTCGGTCCAGAGCTCGTGGATGCCACCGAGGAGCGTGTGCTGCTCGCGCTGCAGGGCGGAGGTGGTCGTCATGATCGGCAGCACGTTGGCCGGGACGTAGAGCACTGCGGCGGCGACGACGCAGGCCCACGTGCGTTGCACGCTGAACGGGCGCCGCGCGCGCAGGATGTGGCCGCAGCGCGGGCAGTGCTGGAGCATGGCGCCGTCCTCGAACCCGGGCAGGCGGTTGGCCGAGACCAGGCCGCAGCTCTCGCAGCCGAGCAGCGCCGGTGGTCGCTCGGACGCGATCTCGGGCGGCGTCGTTCTCACACCTGCCACCACAGGTGCTTCAGCCCCGCCGATTCGATCGCCGCGAACAGCAGCGTGACGATGCCGAGGGCGAACAGGCCGGGGCCGGGCGATGCGTCGGCCATGCCGGCCAGGCGGACCAGCGACAGCAGCACACCGATCGTGAACACCTCGATCATGTTCCAGCGCGCGGCATGGTGCAGCAGGCGGACGCAGAAGGCGAATCCGGGCGGCACCTTGCCTGCGGCGAGGGGAGCCAGCACGTAGAGGCGCAGCACGATGAAGAGCGCCGGGGCGACCAGTGCGGTGGTCGCGGCGACGAGGGCGACGATGTGCTGGCCTTCGTCCCACGCCCCGGCGATCGCCGCCGGCAGGGTCTCGCCGCCCGATCCGCGCAAGCGCAGCAGCAGGACGTTGGTGTTGATGCCGACCAGGAAGACGATGCCGGCGGTGACGGTGAGTGCGAGCAAGGTCGAGATCGACTGGGAGTGGCCGCGGCCGAGGATCGCTTCGCAGCGCACGCACCTGGCCGTCGTGCCGGCAGCGAACGGCGCCGAGCGATGCACCTGGCCGCAATGCTCGCACACCACCAGCGCCTCGTCGTCCTGGCTCATGACCACTCCGCCGCATTGCCGAAGGCGCGGTCGGCGTCGATTATCACGGGCCTCGTGCGGGCGCTGCGCAGGACGGTCTTGTCGTCAGTTGCCGAATCGGGCGAGCTCGACCGCGTGGCCGGACGAGGACCTCGACAGCGCGGTCGCCGCGCTGACATGGTCGCCCGCATCGGCACGCCGGCTGGCCGCCCGCTCGACCGCGCCCGACACCACCGTGTAGAAGATGGCCAGCAGCACCATCGCACCGAGCGCGGCGCTTCCCATGGCGCCGAGGCGAAGCCAGGGCGTGTCGGCGGGAGACGTCGTCGGCATCATGCGTGGATCCTGTTCAAGCGGATGCGGTGGGTATGGGGCGGTTTCGTCGACGCCGACCTGCGGGATCGGGTCGGCACGGTCTTTGGCACTGCCTTGTCGTCTTGCTCCGGCGCCGGCTGGATGAGATCGAAATCCGGCGACGAATTGAAGAACCAGCGGACGAATCTGTCGAGCCGGTCCGCGAGGGTGCTCATTCAGATGTCTCCATGGCTTCAGGGTACGCGCGCCGCGGCCCCGGTCATGACGGTCGAGCGCGACATACGGCGTCGGACGTCGCCTACCCGCATCGACGCTCCGACCGGCCGTGGGACATGTCACGGACGACGCGTCGCTTTCCTGCAACGTCCTTCGCCGGCGCCGCATGGCCCGCCGTTTGCTGGCGTCGACGCTTCTGCAACGCCCGCATCGCCAAGGAGACCATCGCATGGACATTCGCATCGGCTACGACATCGAGCTCGCCGTCGCCTCGCCGATGGCGCTCATCTACCTGCTGCATGTCCATCCGTCGCGCCGCGACGACCTCGTCAGCCCCGAGAACGTGCAGGTGAGCGGCGGGCTGCAGCCCGAGGAGTACATCGACAGCTTCGGCAACCATTGCGGCCGGATCAACGTGCCGGTCGGCATGGGCACGGTGCGCATCACGAACCAGGCGGTGATCCGCGATTCCGGCGAGCTCGACGAGGTCAACGAGAGCGCCCGCCAGCATGATCCGACGGAGCTGCCGTTCTCGACGCTCCAGTTCCTGCTGCCGAGCCGCTACTGCGAAGTCGACAGCGAGCTCCTGCAGTTCGCCTGGAACCAGTTCGGCAACACGCCCCCAGGCTGGGCGCGGGTGCAGGCGATCGTCGCCTTCGTGCACCAGCATCTGACGTTCAACTACAAGACGGCGCGGCCGACCCGGACCGCCCTCGACGGCTTCCGGGAGCGCCAGGGCGTCTGCCGCGACTTCACGCACCTGGCGATCACGCTCTGCCGCTGCATGAATCTCCCGGCCCGCTACACGACCGGCTATCTCGGCGACATCGGCGTGGCGCCGGTGCCCGGGCCGATGGACTTCAGCGCCTGGTTCGAGGTCTTCCTCGGCGACCGCTGGTACACCTTCGACGCGCGCCACAACCGGCGCCGGATCGGCCGCATTGTCATGGCCCGCGGCCGCGACGCCGGCGACGTGCCCATCACGATGTGCTTCGGCCCGAGCACCCTGCTCAAGTTCGACGTCGTCACCGACGAGATCGTCGAAGGCCAGCAGTCGCTCGCCGCCTGATCGACTGCCGCCCGTCGGCGGCAAGCCTGGTCCGGTTCAGCGCGTGGCGCTGGCCGCCGAGGCAGCGGCGACAGGCCTGGTCGCGGCCGGCGGGATGTGCACCGAGCTCGGCGTCAGGGTCGCGGCGGGGATCCTGCCGCTGGTCTGGACCAGATTCGCGCACTGGGCGCCGGCTTCCTTGGCCGCGTCCTTGGCTCCCGGGTCGACGAACGGGATGATCGCCGCCAGCGGGTTGAGCAGCGCCAGCAGCGCGGCCGCTCCCGCCTTGCCCGCGAGCTTGCCCAGCTCGAGCGAGACGGTCGGCTTGCCGAGCACGCCCTTGACGTGGATCGGCGTGCGCAGAGCCAGCGGGCTGAAATCCTTCGGCGAGACGACGGCGCGCAGGTCCAGCCCCTCGGTCTTGAGCGAGACCGTGCCGTCGATCCAGATCGTCGAGTCCTTGGTGTTGAGGACGAAGACCTTGGGCTGCGCCACGCCCTTGACGACGTCGAGATCGGCCACGTTGCAGAGGATGGGCAGGGAATCGTCGCCCTTGACGAAGACGCCAAGAGCCTGCGCGACATCGATGCCGCCCGCTTCCACGGCCAGGTGCGAGACGGCGGCATCGCGCAGGTGGATGCGGATGTCGCCGTCGAGGCTGGCGAGGATTTCCGCAGCGGAACGGCCCGAGCCCTTCACCTTCACCAGCGCGTCGAGCTTGCCCGAGATGTAGGGCGGCAGGTCCTTGTCGCGCTTCAGTCGCAGCCACTGCGCCAGGTTGACGCCGAGTGCACGCATGTCGGCCGTCCACAGGGCCTCGGTGGCGCGCCCGTCGAGCTGCAGGTAGCCGACAAGTCGACCTTCCGCCGTCACGCCCTCGAAGTCGGCGATCGTCAGCACGCCGTCGGCCAGCAGGATGTGCGCCTTCACCGGCCGCAAGGGCTCGATGATGGTGGTGCCCGGGTCGAACATGCCGATGTCGACGACGACGTTGGCATCCATCGCACGCAGCGACGGCAGGTCGAATCGCTTGTCCGGAATGACGCGGTCGCCGGTCGCCGTCTTGACGTTGACTTGCGTGTCGGTGCTGCCGGTCTGCGTGCCGACCGCGGGGCCCAGGTCGGCGAGCACGAGGCTCGCGCCGCCGAGCCGGCCGGACAGCAGCGGCACCTTCGGGTTCTGGTCGAAGGTGAAGGCGCCGTTCAGGTGGCTCGAGCCGATCGAGGCGTCGTCGAACACTGCCTTCCAGACCTTGCCGTCCTTCATCAGCGAGCCACGCGTCTTGAAGGGCGGCGTCGTCGGCAGCGTCACGCCGAGCGGGTCGCCGACGGCCGCGAGCGACGGCCCGTCGACCGTGAAGCGGCCGATGAGGCCCTCGAAATGAAGCGGATCGGTGGTGCTGCCATCGAACGACAGGTCGGCGCGGCCGATCGACGCCATCAGCCGCAAGGGCTGCGCGTGCGCATCCTTGCCCGCAGCGAACAAGCCGAGCACGCCGGCGGTGCGCAGGTCGATCAGCACCGGCAGCTTGCGGTATTGGCCGACCGCGTTCAGGCGCAGCCCGCTCTCCCCGGGCGCGAGCGCGACGCGCTCGGCCACGTTCGAGGCCGACGCCGCCGGCCGGCCGGCACGGACGACGATGCCCTGCGCGTCGCTTGCCGCGGAGCCGGCGCCGGCCACCGACGACGCGGCCGAGGCGCCGGCGTTTTCCGCGCCGGGCGCACTGCCGTCGCTGAGGGCGAAGCGGGCGTCGACGTCGGCCGGCAGCACCGCATCGGCGTAGGCGACGTGGCCGTCGCCGACGCGCAGCGTGCCGAAGCTCGGCAGCGCGGAAGGCTTGGTGCTGTCGTCGGTCGTCTTCCTGGTGCCGAACTGCCACGACGCCCGACCGTCGGCGAGACGTTCGAAGGCGCCGTCGATCGAGGCGGCTTCGAGCGTGTCGATGTGCAGCGGCTCGCCGCGCCAGGCCCGCCAGAGATCGATATATCCGAGCTTGAGGTAGGCGTCCTTCGCGAGCAGCATGTGCGGCTGCTTGCTCCATGTGGGCGCGCCGATTTCGATCGATGCCGCCCTCACCCGAACGCTGCCGATCAGGCCGATGCGCACGCCCTGGCTGGTGTCATCGCCGAAGACGACCCGTCGGTCGAGCGCGGCGGCGAGCCGGCTCTGCACCGGCGAGACCAGGAACGGCCAGCCGATCGCTTCACAGAAGAGAACGGCGACGACCAGCGCTGCGAACGCGCCGATCACGACGAGAGGCCAACGGACCCCGGTGCGCCAGGCAGCCAAGGGACTTCTCATCGCGGCACCTCGGAGTTCATCGCAAGCTGGTGGGTGGGATCAGTGGGTGCCAAGAATGGAACGCATTTGACATCCTTGGCAATGCTTGTGCCAGGCATCGGTACGGAATGTGCGCCGCGCGACGCGGCCTCAGGCCCGGCGCCGAAGCACCTCGGGATTGAGCGCGCTGGGTGGTGGCGGCGCGCCCGGACGGTCGTCGAGGGCAGCGATCAGATTGTCGACCGCGAGATGCGCCATGGCCCGGCGCGTCGGCAGGCTGGCGCTGGCGATGTGCGGCGTCAGGACGACGTTGCGGAGAGCGAGCAGCTCTGGATGCACTGCCGGCTCGCCCTCGAAGACGTCGAGCCCCGCGGCGGCGAGCGCGCCGTTGCGCAGGGCAGCGGCGAGCGCCAGGTCGTCGACGATGCCGCCGCGGGCGATGTTGGTGAGCGTCGCGCTCGGCTTCATGCGCGCCAGCTCCGCGGCGCCGACGAGATGGTGCGACGCCGCGCTGTACGGGACGACGATGACGAGGTGATCGGACCCGGCGAGCAACGCGTCCTTGTCGACGTAGCGCGCGCCGATGCCCGCCTCGACGTCGGGATCGAGCCGAGAGCGGTTGTGATAGATAACCGGCATGCCGAAGCCGAGCGCGCCGCGCCTGGCGATCGCCCGTCCGATCCGGCCCATGCCGAGGATGCCGAGCGTGGCGCCGTGCACGTCGGCGCCGGCGAACAGGTCGACGCCCCAGTTCGTCCAGTCGCCCCGGCGCAGGAAATGCTCGCTCTCGGTGATGCGGCGCGCCGCGGCCATCATCAGGGCGAAGCCGAAATCGGCGGTCGTCTCGGTCAGCACGTCGGGCGCGTTCGAGACCAGCACGCCGCGCGCCGTGCAGGCGGCGACGTCGATGTTGTTGTAGCCCACCGCCATGCTGCACACGGCGCGCAGCTGCGGGCAGGCCGCCAGCAGCGCCGCGTCGATCGGCTGCGTGCCGGTGACCCACGCGCCGGCCTTGCCCTGCAGGCGAGCGATCAGCTCCGCGGAATTCCAGACGGCGTCGGCCTCGTTGGCTTCGACCTCGAAGTGCTCTCGCAGGCGCTCCAGCACGTCGGGAAAGACACGACGGCAGACGAGGACGGCAGGCTTCATGGGAGTGCGGCTCGCTGCGCTCAATCCAGGAAGCGCACGAAGCGCGAGACCGGCTCGCGCTCGGTCACAAGCGTGTTCTCCACGGCCGAAGGATCGCCCCAGCCGAGCGACATGCCGCAGACCAGCTGCTCGTTCTCCGGCGCACCGATGGCCGGCATGATGATGCGGTGGAACTGCGTGAACGCCGCCTGCGGGCAGGTGTCGAGGCCGTGCCCGCGTGCCGCGATCATCACGTTCTCGAGGAACATGCCGAAGTCGAGCCAGCTGCCCTGGCGCATGACGCGGTCGATCGTGAACATGAGGCCGACCGGCGCGCCGAAGAAGTCGTAGTTCTTCGCATGCTGCGCGTGCATGCGCGCCTTGTCGGTCTTGGCGATGCCGAGCAGGCCGTACAGGTCCCAGCCGACCTTGCGGCGCCGGTCGATGAACGGCGCGCGCCATTCGGTCGGGTAGTAGGCGTATTCCTCGGTGTGGGTGGCGCGCTCGGCGAGATCGTCGTAGGCGGCGATGACCTGCCGGGACAGCTCGCGCTTGGCGGCGCCCGTCAGCACGTAGACGTTCCACGGCTGCGTGTTGGTGCCCGAAGGCGCGCGCGCCGCGACTTCCATGATCGACTCGATGGTCGCCCGCTCGACCGGCTTCTGCAGGTAAGCCCGGATCGATCGACGCGAGGTGATGGCCGCGTCGACGGCAGCGGTGGCTTCGGCGGTGGGCTGGTCGGCGATGGTCATGCGTGGGTCATTCGAGCGCTTCCAGCACTGCCCGCAGGCGCGCCGGCAGGGGGACCGGCCGGCGGGTGGCCCGGTCGACGTAGACGTGGACGAAGTAGCCGCGCGCGGCGGTATCGGGCGCGCCCTCGGCGAAGATGCCGATCTCGTAGCGCGCGCTCGACTCGCCGATGCGCGCCACGCGCAGGCCGGCTTCGATCGGCTGCGGGAACGAGAGCGGCGCGAAGTAGTTGCAGCCCGACTCGACGACGAAACCGATCGCCTCCCCCCTGGACGGATCGAGCCCGCCCGACTGGATCAGCACGCTGTTCACGACCGTGTCGAACAGGCCGTAGTAGACGGCGTTGTTGAGGTGGCCGTAGACGTCGTTGTCGAGCCAGCGCGTCGTCAGCGGGAGGAAGCGGCGGTAGGCGGCGCGCGGCACGGCCTGCGGCCGGTCGATCGCGGCGGCCTCGTTGGAAGCTGGGTCGTGGGTGCGCGTCATCTGCCCGGCATTGTTCCATCCGCCGTCAAACGCCGCCGGCCGCGCCGTTCCAGGCGCGCCAGGCGGCGATCGCCTCGCGCAGCGTCGTGGCCTGGATGTCGACGGTCACGTCGAGGTCCTTGCCGTAGCCGCCGGCCATCGCCAGGGCGACCGGAACGCGGTGGCCGGCGAGCGAATCGAGGACCATCCGGTCACGCCGGCGCAAGCCGTCGGCGGTCAGCTTGAGGCGGCCGAGCCGATCACCCTCGTGCGGATCGGCACCGGCCAGGTAGAACGCGAGATCGAACGGCGCTTTCCCGTGTTCGTGTGCCAGCACGGCGAGCGCGTCGTCCAGTGCGGCGAGGTACTCGGGATCGCCGCAGCCGTCGGGCAGGCCGACGTCGAGATCGCTCTCGGCCTTGCGGAACGGGAAGTTCTTCGCACCGTGCAGCGAGAGCGTGAAGTCGCTCGGGTCGCCCGCGAAGATCGCCGCGGTGCCGTCGCCCTGGTGCACGTCGAGATCGACGACGGCGACGCGCAGCGGCCGCTCCGATTGCAGCAGTCGTGCCGTCACGGCGACATCGTTGAAAACGCAGTAGCCGCTGCCGCGCGCCGCGGCGGCGTGGTGCGTGCCGCCCGCCAGGTTGGTGGCGACGCCTTCGACCAGCGCCGCCCGCGCCGCGGCGATCGTGGCGCCGACCGAGCGGCGCGAGCGCTCGACCATTGTCTCGCTCCACGGAAAGCCGATCGCCCGCTGCTCGGCCGCGTCGAGCGTGCCCGTGACGACGGCCTGCACGTAGGCCGGGTCGTGGGCCAGGCGGAGCGTCGCGTCGTCCGCCGGGCCGGCCTCGATGCTCTCGAGATCGGCCCAGTCCTCGACCAGCACGCGCAGCTTCCGGTACTTGCCGGCCGGAAAGGTGTGGCCGGGCGGCAGGGCCAGGGAATGGCGATCGGAGTGGAATGCTTTCATGGGCGGAAGAGGCGGCGCGGCGTGGTTCGCCGAGCGGGGCAAACGAAGGGCCGAAGTAAATCTGCTGCAATGCAGCATTCCGGCCTTGCAATGCCAGGATTCAGCGGTATATTCACGTCATGTTGCAGTGCAGCATAAGTGTTTGAACCCAGATCCACCCGCAGGAGACCCCACATGACCACCGCCGAACAACTGATGTCCGCCCACAAGTCCAACGTCGAGACCCTCTTCGGCCTGACCGGCCTCGCCTTCGAAGGCATCGAGAAGCTGATCGAGCTGAACATCCAGGTCGCCAAGACCGCGATGAGCGAAGC
>CAZZVH010000133.1:0-8919 GCA_964657365.1 uncultured Burkholderiaceae bacterium | reverse complement strand
CCGATCTCGCGCCGTGGATCACGTGCGTGGGTGTGCGCAGCGTGGCCAGCAGGCTGCTGCGGTCTCCGTCGGCGACGATCGCGACCATCTGGCGGGCGGTGCCGGCCGGGCGGTGCGAGCGCGTGATCGACGTCGTGAAGCGATCGCGCAGGAATTCACGGGCCGGCGGATAGGCGGGGCTGCCGATCAGGCCGTACAGGTGGATGTAGTGCTCGACGATGCTGGCGATCTCGTTCGGCCGCTTCGGCCGCGAGATCATCGCGCCGCGGACCTTGAGCGAGGGGCCGGGCAGCTTGCGCGAGCCGCTCGAGGTCATCATCAGGGTCAGGCTCTTCACGCGCTCCGGGTGGCGGTCGGCCATGCGCTGCGCGATCATGCCGCCCATCGAGGCGCCGCAGACATGGGCTGCGCCGATGCCGAGCGCGTCGAGGATGCCGACGCAGTCGTCGGCCATGTCGGACAGCGAGTAGGCCGAGCGCACGCGCAGCCCGACGGCGTAGCGCATCGCGTCCAGGGCGAGCGTCGGCACGCCCGCGGCGTCGAAGCTCTGGCTCAGGCCGATGTCCCGGTTGTCGAAGCGGATCACCCGGAAGCCGCGCGCCACCAGGGCGCCGACGAAGTCTTCGTGCCAGGCCAGCAGTTGCATGCCGAGGCCCATGACCAGAAGCAGGGGCTCGCCCTGCGGCGAGCCGTGGTCCTCGATCTCGAGCGCGACGCCGTTGGCGACGATCTGCATGGGCGCGGCGTCGACCCTAGTAGTCGCTGCCCGCGCTGCCCGGTGCCATGTTGTCGAACTTGGTGAGCGGCTTCAGGAAGGTCAGCTTGAAGGTGCCGGTCGGGCCGTTGCGCTGCTTGCTGATGTTGATCTCGGCCACGCCCATCTCCTTCGACTCCTTGTTGTAGTAGTCGTCCCGGTAGATGAACATGATGACGTCGGCGTCCTGCTCGATGGCGCCGGATTCGCGCAGGTCGCTCATCATCGGCCGCTTGTCGGTGCGCGACTCGACGCCCCGGTTCAGCTGCGAGAGCGCGATGACCGGGCACTTCAGCTCCTTGGCCAGCGACTTCAGGCCGCGCGAGATTTCGCCGATCACGGTGGCCCGGTTCTCGTCGCTCGAATCGGAGCCGGTCATGAGCTGCAGGTAGTCGACGACGATCAGGCCGAGCTGGCCGCACTGCCGCGCCTGGCGCCGTGCCCGTGCCCGCAGCTCGCTCGGCGTCAGCGAGCCGCTCTCGTCGATGAAGACGCTGACCTTCTGGAGCTTCTCGACCGCTTCCGAGAGCCGCCCCCATTCGTCGTCGCGCAGGGCGCCGGTGCGCAGGTGCTGCTGGTCGATCCGGCCGAGCGAGCCGACCATCCGCAGGGCCAGCTGGGCCGCGCCCATTTCCATCGAGAAGACGACGACCGGCAGGCCTTCCTTGACGGCGACGTGCTCGGCGATGTTGAGCGCCAGCGCGGTCTTGCCCATCGACGGCCTGGCTGCCAGCACGATCAGGTCGCCGGCCTGCAGTCCCGCCGTCATGCGGTCCAGGTCGTAGAAGCCGGTGCGCACGCCGGTCACTTCCTCGGCGCCGTTCTCGTGCAGCTCGTTGACGCGGTCGATCAGCTGGACCACCAGCTGGTCCATGTTCTGGAAGCCCTGGCGCGACTTCGAACCTTCCTCGCCGATCCGGAAGATCTTGCTCTCGGCATCGTCCAGGATCTGCGAGACCGGACGGCCCTGCGGATTGAAGGCCTGCGTCGCGATCTCGTCGCTCGCGGCGACCAGCTTGCGCAGGACAGAGCGCTCGCGCACGATTTCCGCATAGCGACGCACGTTGGCGGCGCTCGGCACGCTCTGCGCCAGCGCGTTCAGGTAAGCCAGGCCGCCGCACTCCTCGCCCTTGCCGAGGCTCTGCAACTGCTCGAACACGGTGATCACGTCGGCCGGCTTGGTGACGTTCACGAGCGAGGCCATCGCCGTGAAGATCATCCGGTGCTCGTAGCGGTAGAAGTCGGACTCGCCGAGCAGGTCACCGACACGATCCCATGCGCTGTTGTCGAGCAGCAGGCCGCCGAGCACGCTCTGCTCGGCCTCGACCGAGTGCGGCGGCACCCGCAGGCGGGCGACTTCGTCGTCGCCGCGCGAGACGGTGGAGTGATCGGTGGAAGGGAAGAGAGCCGCCATTCTAGAAATCATAAGTCCGCGTGAATCGCCTCGGCGGCGCCGCGGTGGACAAGCCTGTGCATGGCCTGTCGACAAGCCGTGGATGAATGAAAAAAGGGCCGCAGGTGCGGCCCTTTCGTCGTTCCGGCCACGCGGGCGGCCGGGCCGATGCGCGGCGACCTCAGGTCGTCTCGCCCAGGACCACGACCTTCACGTCGACGACGACGTCGGTGTGCGGGGCGACCGTGACGGTGTGCTCCCCGGTCGTCTTCAGCGGGCCGTTCGGCATGCGGACCTGCGCCTTCGCGACCTTGAAGTCAATGCGGTTGAGCGCATCGGCGACGTCGGCGTTGGTGACAGAGCCGAACAGCCGCCCGTCGACGCCGGCCTTCTGCGTGATGTGCACGGTGCGGCCGCTCATCTTCTCGCCGAGCGCCTGCGCGGCGGCGAGCCGGTCGGCGGCGAGCTTCTCGAGCTCGACCCGCTTCTCCTCGAATTCCTTGATCGCGCCCGTGGTGGCACGGCGTGCCGCACGGGTCGGGATCAGGAAGTTGCGCGCGAACCCGTCTTTCACCTTGACGACATCGCCGAGGTTGCCGAGGTTCGCGACCTTCTCCAACAGGATGACTTGCATGGCGGCCTCAGGCTTTGTGCTGGTCGGTGTACGGCATCATCGCCAGGAAACGGGCGCGCTTGATGCACGTCGTCAGCTGGCGCTGGAAGAAGGCGCGCGTGCCGGTCAGGCGTGCGGGCGTGATCTTGCCGTTCTCGTTGATGAAGTCGCGCAAGGTGTCGATGTCCTTGTAGTCGATCTGCTTGACACCGGTGACGGTGAAGCGGCAGAAGCGCTTGCGACGGAACAGCAGCGACTGGGTGTTGCGCTTGGGCTTGCGGTCCTTGGAGAACCGGCCTTTACCACGTGGCGGGGGCATGTGATGACCTCTCTATTTCAATGCGAATGACTGGATGTGGAAAACGATGCCGCGACCGTTGCGCTGCGAGCCGAGGAAGCCTTCGAATCCGTGCTCGGCGCCCAGTTCGGCGGCGACGAGCGCTGTGGTGATCGGGCCGATCGCCTTGGCGCGGATCTCGAGGGAGACGGTGCGCTTTGCGGCGGGCGGAGCGTCGATCGCCGATTCGTGCTTCAGGGTGACATCGAGCGCCGGCAGGCCGGCTGGTGTGAAGCGCAACGCGCCTCGTTCGATGATCGCCGCCGTCAGCTCGAGACGATTCAGCGCGGGCCCGATCGTCAGGCAGCGGCCTCTTGTTGCGGCGCCCTGCGCGATTCCTCGCGGTCGACCGTCTTCATCATGACCGACGGCGTCGTCTCGGCGTGGTCCTTCACGACCGTCAGGTGGCGCAAGACGGCGTCGTTGAAGCGGAAGCCGGTCTCCAGCTCGTTCAGCACCTTGGCATCGCACTCGATGTTGATGCAGAGGTAGTGGGCCTTGGCGAGCTTCTGGATCATGTAGGCCAGCTGGCGCCGCCCCCAGTCTTCCACCCGGTGCACCTTGCCACCGCCGGCGGTGACCAGTCCCTTGTAGCGTTCCAGCATGGCCGGAACCTGTTCGCTCTGATCCGGATGGATCAGGAGCACGATCTCGTAATGACGCATCGAATGGTCCTTGTGGGTTCTGCCGGGATCCGGCTGCCGGTCGTTCGGCGTGGAAGCCGCGTCGAATTCGAAGGTCGATGCGGCAAGGGAAAAGCCTTCGAGTATACATCGGCCCGCAGCCACCGACGGCATCCGGAACTTCCGGCGATGCGTAGATGGGTCACGGGGCGCGCCGGTCCGGCCGCCTTTTGTTGCGTCTGCTTTCGCTTCGTTGCGAAAGCGGCATTTCTGAACGGCTGTCGGCGCGGAACCCCCGCAATGGGCGTGGCTGATGCTGACATGGAGATTACACTCGCCGAACACGGCCATGGCGCCGGGGGCCGGGCGGACACATTCCGCAGCAGAGCCCCTCGGCGCCAGGACTTCTGATGGGATCGACTCGATGAGCAATTCCGGTGGCAGCAACAAGTTTGCCTGGGAATCCTCGAAGACCGGGGGAAACTCTGCCGCCCGTGAAGAATGGCCCGCGACCCGTGCCGAGCCCGCCAGCCAGGAAGAACTCGACGAATGGCAGGCGACCCGCGCCGTCCACGGCGCCGGTGACGAATGGGCCGCCACCCGCATCCTGAACCATCGCCCCGGGGAAGACGGCAAGCCGCCGCAGCGCAGCAACGGCGCCACGCCCGCCCCACGCAACGACGACGAGCGACAGGCGGCAGCGCGGTCGCGCGCCGGATCCGCTCCCGCGCCGAGCGCCAGCGAATCGCCCGACGCCTGGGCGTCGACACGCGCCCACACCGCCCTGGCGACGCAGATCCTGGCCGACGAGAACGACTATCTCGCCGGCGAGAAGGACGAGATCGGCCGGCAGATCGGCGGCAACGAGCGCGAGCTGTTCGTCTCCTGCGCGCCGGCGGAGGCATTGCAGCAGCAGTTCGATCATCTCCAGCCCGAATTCATCGCCGTCCACGACATCGCCACGGCCTCGTCGCGGAAGCTGCTCGCCGGCATCGCCGCCGCCAGTGGCCGGGCGGTGCAGAAGCTCGTGATTCGCCGCCAGGGCTACGGCACCGCGCTCGCCACGCTCGAATTCGTCGAGCTGCCCACCAGCGACAACCAGTCCCTGCGGCTCTACACCACCGAAGCCGACGCCGATGGCGCCTCGCGCCATGCACTGGCCAAGATGCTGCTGGCCTACAGCCGCCTCGGCGTGGTGATGATGGGCGAACTGCCCGGCCATGCGATCGCCGCCGCGCTCAAGCCGCTGCACGACGACATCATCGCCGGCCCCTGGCCGAACCGGAACCTGCTGCTCCTGCCGCTCGCATCGGCCAGCACGCTCGTCACCCATGGCCTGGATCTCGGCCGCGGCACCGGCGTGGCGGTGCGGACGACGCCGCAGGTCGCGCGCCCGGCCGACGCCTGGGCCTTCATCACCGGAACCTGGAGCCGCTTGCGCGAGCAGGCGACGCCCGACGGACGGACGGTGCCGGAGCTGGGCGCGTTCCGCCCCCCGGCCTACCAGCCGCGCAAGGCCTCGCTGTCGCCCGTCATGGGCGGCATTCCCTCGGGCGACACCCTGCCGATGGAAGATGCGGTCGTCAAGCCGATCACGCTGACCATGCAGCCGATGCCGGCGATCTCGGCCGCCGGCTTCAACGCGACACCGCCGTCGACGCTGATCGAGCGTTACGTCAGGCAGGTCAGCGAGCTGAACGGCGTCGTCAGCTGCTGCGTCTTCGAGACCCAGAGCGGCCACGCCACCGCGCACGCCGGCGCCAACCCCGGCGCCGCGCCGCTGGCACTGCACGGCAGCGAGCTGATCTCGACGATGATGGGCGTCAGCCGCGCGCTCGGCTTCGGCCACGCCCTCCCGGAAGCGGCGATCACGCTCGGCTCGCATCACCTGCTGTTGCGCGGCGTGCCGCGCAACCCGGGCCTGGCGATGCATGTCGTGCTCGACAAGACCAGCGCCAACCTGACGCTCGCCCGCCTGCAGCTGATGCGCATGGACGCCATGTTCGACGAGCCGACGCAGGCCGCCTAGGCACCCGGCCGCGTGGCGTCCCTCAGTGGACGACGCGCTCGAAGCCGAAGTGGCCGTCTTCGAAATCGATCGGGATCACGTCCTTCGGCCCGAAGCGGCCTTCGAGGATCAGCTTCGAGACCGGGTTCTCGATCTCGCGCTGGATCGCCCGCTTGAGCGGCCTGGCGCCGAACACCGGATCGAACCCGGCCTTGGCGATCTGCGCCAGCGCCCGCGGCGAGACGTCGAGCTTCATGTCCATCTTCTCGAGGCGACCTTCGAGCACCTTCAGCTGGATCTTCGCGATCGCCTCGATGTTCTTCTCGTCGAGCGCGTGGAACACCACCGTCTCGTCGATCCGGTTCAGGAATTCCGGGCGGAAATGCTTCTTGACCTCTTCCCATACCGCGGCGTCGATCGCCTCGCTGCTCTGCCCGACCATCTGCATGATCTGCTGCGAGCCGAGGTTCGAGGTCATCACGATGACCGTATTCTTGAAGTCGACCGTGCGGCCCTGGCCGTCGGTCAGGCGGCCGTCGTCGAGCACCTGGAGCAGGACGTTGAAGACGTCCGGATGGGCCTTCTCGACCTCGTCGAGCAGCAGCACGCAATAGGGCTTGCGCCGGACCGCCTCGGTCAGGTAGCCGCCCTCGTCGTAGCCGACGTAGCCCGGCGGCGCGCCGATCATGCGGGCGACCGAGTGCTTCTCCATGAACTCGCTCATGTCGAGCCGGATGAGGTGGTCTTCGCTGTCGAACATGAAGCCGGCCAGCGCCTTGCAGAGCTCGGTCTTGCCGACGCCGGTGGGCCCGAGGAAGAGGAACGAGCCGGTCGGCCGGTTCGGATCCGACAAGCCGGAGCGTGAGCGCCGGATCGCGTTCGAGACAGCGGCGATCGCCTGGTCCTGGCCGACCACGCGTTCGTGCAGCTTGGCTTCCATCTCGAGCAGCTTGTCGCGCTCGCCCTGCATCAGCTTCGAGACGGGAATGCCGGTCGCCCGCGCCACCACCTCGGCGATCTCCTCGGCGCCGACCATCGTGCGCAGCAGTTGCGGCCGGCCCTTGTCGGCGCTCTTCTTCTGCTCGGTGAGCTGCGCGTTCTTGAGCTCGCGCTCGAGCTCCGGGAGCTTCCCGTACTGCAGCTCGGCCACCTTGTCGTAGTTGCCCTTGCGCTTCCACTCCTCGAGCTGGAACCGCGTGCGATCGATCTCCTCGAGCAGATGCGCCGAGCCCTGCGCCGCGGCCTTCTCCGATTTCCAGATCTCGTCAAGATCGGCGAGCTCGCGCTGCACTCTCGAGATATCGGCCTCGATCAGGTCGAAGCGGCGCTTCGAGGCTTCGTCCTTCTCCTTCAGCACCGAGGCGCGCTCGATCTGCAGCTGGATCAGGCGGCGGTCGAGCTTGTCGATGGCCTCGGGCTTGGAATCGATCTCGATCTTCACCTTCGACGCGGCCTCGTCGATGAGGTCGATCGCCTTGTCGGGCAGGAAGCGGTCGGTGATGTAGCGGTGCGAGAGCTCGGCCGCGGCGACGATCGCCGGGTCGGTGATCTCGACGCCGTGGTGCACCTCGTACTTCTCCTGCAGGCCGCGCAGGATGGCGATGGTCGCCTCGACGCTGGGCTCGCCGACGAGGATCTTCTGGAAGCGCCGCTCGAGCGCGGCGTCTTTCTCGATGTACTTGCGGTACTCGTCGAGCGTGGTCGCGCCGATGCAATGCAGCTCGCCGCGCGAGAGCGCCGGCTTGAGCATGTTGCCCGCGTCCATCGCACCCTCGGCCTTGCCGGCGCCGACCATGGTGTGGATCTCGTCGATGAAGACGATGGTCTTGCCTTCGTCCAGCGCCACTTCCTTGAGCACGCTCTTCAGGCGTTCCTCGAACTCGCCGCGGAACTTGGCGCCTGCCAGCAGCAGCGCCATGTCGAGCACGAGCACGCGCTTGTCCTTGAGCGAATCGGGCACCTCGCCCGCGACGATGCGCTGCGCCAGGCCCTCGACGATCGCCGTCTTGCCGACACCCGGCTCGCCGATCAGCACCGGGTTGTTCTTGGTCCTGCGTTGCAGCACCTGGATGGCCCGGCGGATCTCGTCGTCGCGGCCGATCACCGGGTCGAGCTTGCCCAGGCGCGCACGCTCGGTGAGATCGAGCGTGTACTTCTTCAGTGCCTCGCGCTGGCCTTCCGCCTCGGGGCTGTCGACCTTCTGGCCGCCGCGCACGGTCTCGATCGCCGCCTCGAGCGCCTTGCGGGTGACCCCTGCCTGCTTCAGCACGCTGCCGATGGCGCTCCTGGCGTCGGCGGCGGCGAGCAGGAACATCTCGCTCGCGATGAACTGGTCGCCCTGCTTCGTCGCTTCCTTCTCGGTCGCCTGGAACAGGTTGGTCAGGTCGCGGCTGGGCTGCACCGATTCGCCACCCTGCACTTGCGGCAATTTGGCGATCTCGGCGTCGAGCGCGCCCTGGAGCTTGCCGACGTTCACGCCGCCGCGCGCGAGCAGCGCTTTCGGGCCGTCGGTCTGGGCGAGCATCGCCGAGAGCAGGTGGGCCGGCTCGATGTACGGGTTGTCCTTCGCGACGGCCAGGCTCTGGGCATCGGCCAGGGCTTCCTGGAACGTCGTCGTCAGTTTGTCGATTCGCATGTCTGGATTCCTCGGGATCGCAGGAACGTGAGGCGACGACAGGGTCTTTTCAAGTCGGCAACGCCCCGATGGCGCCGCGGATCCGGCCCCCGGATCGCTAGGCGCCGAGAACCGTCTGCGCGATCTTGAATCCGAGCGCGGCCGCGGCAAGGGCGCCCAGCACATGGGCGGTGACGTGGGCGGCCGCGAACACGAGTTCGCCCCGCTGCAGCAGGATGAGCGACTCCGCCGAGAACGACGAGAAGGTGGTGAACCCGCCCAGCACGCCGGTGATGACGAGCAGCCTCAGGGTTTCGTTGGGCGAGCGTTCGAACCAGTACAGCGCCATGCCGATGAACAGTCCGCCGACGCAATTGACGAACAGCGTGCCGAGCGGAAAGCCGGACCAGCGCGCGTTGAGCCAGACCCCGGCGCCCCAACGCGCCAGGCAGCCGACGACGCCGCCCAGGGCCACCACGAAGACGTTGGTCCACGGCATGCGCTAGGTCCGTTCGGGCGCTGCCGGTGCCACCGCGGCGTTGCCGGCATCGAGGCCCCAGCGCAGCAGGGCCCGATC
>CAZZVH010000132.1:6970-8948 GCA_964657365.1 uncultured Burkholderiaceae bacterium | reverse complement strand
CACGGTGCCGCCGAACGAGTTCCTGGGCACCGTGCACGACCGGGCGCCGATGGTGCTGCTGCCCCATCAGTACGCCGACTGGCTCGCCGGCGGCGACGCCGCGCTGCGCCTGGTCGGCGTGCATCCGGACGCGGAGGTGTTCCGCGTGGACATCGTCGGGTCGGGTGCGGGCGGGGCGACGGGGTCGCTGATCTGAGGAACCCAGCGTCGTGCCCGGCGCAGCGACAGGACTCCCACTCACCCTTCGTCCTCCACCACTTGCGGCGAGTACCCCTCGTCGAACAGCGATCGCTTCGAGCGCTCGTAGGCTTCGGGGGTCTGCGGCTTGACGAACAGGCGGCCGATCTCCGGGTGGCGGTCGACGACGGCGGTCTCGATCTGCTCGATCAGCGCCTCGACCTCGGCCACGCGCAGGTCGTCCTGGAAGGCGACGCTGGCGATCGCGATTACCTGGTCGGGCGCGAGCTGCGCGGTCAGCAGCCCGTTGGCGCACTCGACGCCGTCGAACGCGCCGATCATCCGTTTCACGTCGATCGTCAATGCCGGGTCCGCGCGTTCGCCGATCAGCAGGCTCTTGGTCTCGCGGGCGAGCACCGCCGCGACGGCGGCCAGCAGCACGCCGATCAGGATCGATGCCGCGCCGTCGTAGCGCGGTTCGTCGAGCGTCACCGACAGCCACACGCCGAGCGCGGCGATCGCGAGGCCGAGCAGCGCGGCGGTGTCCTCGAGCAGCACCATGAACTTCGGCGGGTCCTTGCTCGACACGATCGCCGACCAGACGCTCTGCCGGTCGCATACCGCGCGGAACGCGCGCAGCGACACGACCCACGACGTACCTTCGAAGAGGGCCGACAACCCGAGCACGACGTAGACGATCGACGGCCGCTCGAGGGGCTCCGGGTGGCGGATGTGCAGGATGCCTTCCCACACGGTCACGCCGGCGCCGAGCATGAAGATCAGGACCGCGACGACGAAGCTCCAGAAGTAGAGCTCGCGTCCGTAGCCGAACGGGTAGTCGGCATCGGGCTTCTTCCGCGCCTGACGGAGGCCGTAGATCAGCAGCACCTCGTCGACCGTGTCGATCAGGCTGTGGACGGCCTCCGACAACATCGCCGACGAACCGGTTAGCCCGGCCGCGACGAATTTCGTGACGGCCACCAGCAGGTTGCCGGCGAGCGCGATCCAGACGACGAATCGCGTGGAGGTACCGGACTTCACCTCGGGGCGTGCCGGTCCGGCCGACGCGTCCGGTCGGGCCGTGCGATGGACGGGGGAGGCCCGAACGAGTCGGTCGACGTGGGGGTCATGGGGCGCCGCGAAGCGGATGCGGATGTCGGTGCGGCCAGTTCGGGACGGGGCATCGACGGGGTCGAGGCCGGCTTTTCCACGAAGTCGGTGACCCGCATGTCGGCGTCGGTCTCGACGATGCCGAACGAGGCGCTCTGCGCGACAGGCACCGGCAGCGCGGCGACCGTCACGTCGGCGCCCTGGCGGCAATGGGCCTCGATCATCTGCCGGACGTCCATCCGGTAGATGTGGTCGGCGCCGAACACGGCGACCAGGTCGGGGCGTTGCGTGTCGATCAGATGCAGGTTCTGGAACACCGCATCGGCCGTGCCCTGGAACCATGCCGGGCCATGCCGCATCTGCGGCGGCACGACGGTCACGAAGTGCTGGGGAATGAAGCGGGCCATCGTCCACGACTCGCGCACGTGCTCGATCAGCGCCTGGGACTTGTACTGGACCAGCAGGTAGACGGAATAGATCTCCGAGTTGATGAGGTTGCTCAGGACGAAATCGACGATCCGGTGCTTCCCGTTGAACGGCACGGCCGGCTTGCAGCGGTGCTCCGTGAGGGCATGCAGCCGGGTCCCTTCGCCGCCCGCCATCACGAACGCCAGCACCCGACGCGGCGGCTTCATCGCCGGGCTCTCGGTGTGCGGCCCTCGTTGGAGCAGCCTGG
This sequence comes from uncultured Burkholderiaceae bacterium, assembly GCA_964657365.1. Classification (GTDB taxonomy): domain Bacteria; phylum Pseudomonadota; class Gammaproteobacteria; order Burkholderiales; family Burkholderiaceae_C; genus Schlegelella_A. The sequence goes on along the minus strand of CAZZVH010000132.1, from coordinate 6,985 downwards.
CTGTCGTCGCTGTGA
>CAZZVH010000132.1:0-6960 GCA_964657365.1 uncultured Burkholderiaceae bacterium | reverse complement strand
GCGGCGGATCAGCGGCGGATCAGGAACGCGGCCACGGGCATGACGTCGAAGGCGTCGCCGAGAGCGACGCTGTCGTGCAGCGTCAATGTGTCACCGGTGAGCACGTTGGTGGCGTCGCCGCTCAGGGAGGCCGGCAGCTCCACCCGTGTGTCGGCCCAGACGTCGCCCACAGGCAGCGCGCCGGCCGACCGCTCCATCAGCCGCGCGTACAGCCGGCCGGCCACGACGACCAGTGTCGCGTCGCCGATGCTGCGGCTGAACGCGACGACGTGATCCGCGCGGGCGCCGACGACGCCCAGGGCGGCGTAGTCGGAGACGCGGAAGAGCTCGGGCAGCGCGCTGCGCAACTGCAGCAGCCGGTGCGTCAGCCAGAGCTTCAGTCGCCCGTCGGTCGGCGTCGCGGCGAGCTCGCCGATCCGCGTCGCCAGGTCGCTGCGGCCGGCGAGCGACTCGAGCGAGTCCAGCATCGAGGCGCGCATGGCGTAGTCGACCGGACGGCGGTTGTCCGGGTCGACCAGGCTGAGGTCGATCAGCTCGTTGCCCTGATACAGGTCGGGCACGCCGGGCACGGTGTACTTGAGCAGCACCATGGTCAGGCTGTTGAGCGCGCCGAACCAGGCGATCTCGGATGCCAGCGCCTGCAGGTCGCTCAGCAGCGGATTCGGCCGCACCCGCGCGAGCACGGTCTCGATCAGGCCTTGCAGTGCCGCTTCGTACTCGGCATCGGGCCGCGTCCACGACGAGCGCTCCTTGCCCTCGCGCAATGCCTTCGTCATGTAGGCGACGATGCGCTCGCGATAGGCCGGCAGCGCAACGTCGTCGAGGCCGCCGGCAGGCAGGGTGCCGAGGACGATCTGGTACAGCAGGTACTCGTCGGCGGCGGCGGGCGCCGGGCCGGTCGGCGAGCGCGAACCCGCGGCGAGCTTTCGCCAGCGCTCGAGCGACGCTTCCCAGACGTCCGGCATCTCGGACAGCACGTCGATCCGGCAACGCACGTCTTCCGAGCGCTTGTTGTCGTGCGTCGAGGTGGCGATGATGGTGTCGGGCCAGCGTGCCCGGCGGTCGGCGTTGGCGGCATGGAAGGCGCGCGTCGTGATGCCGAAGGTGGCAGGGTCGCCGCCCACTTCGTTGAGCGAGACCAGCCGGTGGTAGCGGTAGAAGGCGGTGTCCTCGACGCCCTTGGCCGCGACCGGAGAGCTGAACTGCTGGAAGCGCAACGCGAACTGCCGCACCGCGTCGGCCGGCGCCTCGCCGGTGGCGCCGGGCCGCGGCTGGTTGCGCATGCAGGCCTTCGCGAAATCGAAGATCGAGAGGTCGGCGAGCTGGCTGCGCCGCCGCGCATGCGCGACCGCCCAGTCGATGTAGCGATCGTCCTGCGCCGAGGGCTGGTCGACCACGTAGGTGCGGTAGACCGGCAGGCAGGCGGCGATCTCGGCCAGGGTCGAGCGCAGGCTGTTGAAGGTGTAGTCGCGGGTCTCGCGGTGCGCCTTGGCGATGCGCAGCAGCGCCGTCGCCAGCACGGTCAGCTCGGAGGCGAGGGCGGCGCGTGCGACCGCGCGCTTGCCTTCGTAGGCCAGCTCGGTGAAGTCGCCATGGCCTGGCGCGTAGCGGGCCCAGAGGAAGTCGAACGCGGCGGCGCTGTCGGTGTCGACCAGCACGCCGTTGACGACCATCGCGAAGCGGTAGCCGGTGGTGCCGTGGATGCGCCAGTCGGCCGGCACGTCTTCGTGCGACGCGGCGATCTTCTCGGCGACGACGTAGAGCGGCCGGAACGGGGCGCTGCCGTCTCCGGCGGTGCCGGCGGCGAGGCCGGCGCGCCGGGCGAAGCCGTCCTGCAGGCGCGCGAAATACTCGGCCGGGTTCTGCAGGCCGTCCGGGTGGTCGATGCGCAGGCCGTCGACCTTGCCCGCCGCGGCGAGGTCGAGCGAGAAGCCTTGCGTGGCCTCGAACACGCGCGGGTCTTCCATGCGCAGGCCGGCCAGCTCGTTGATGTCGAAGAAGCGCCGGTAGTTGATCTCGTCGGCCGCCACCCGCCAGAACGCGAGGCGGTACGCCTGCTGCTCGTGCAGCGCATGCAGTGCGTTCCTGTCGTCGGCGGCGTTGGCGACGGCCAGCGTGGCGCCGATGGCGGCGGCGATCGGCGGCTGGTCGACCGCGAGTGTCGCCAGGCGCTTCTTGAGCAGCTCCTGGTCGCGCCGCCGCTCCAGCGCCTCGGCCGAACCCTCTGCCGACTGGTGCGGCGGCAGGTGCGAGAACGCCGTCGCCGTGCTGCGCAACAGCTGCGCCGCATCGCCATCGCCCAGCGTCGCGCTGGCCAGGGCCAGGATCTCGGCGTAGCTGCGCGGGTCGAGCGGGAAACGGTGATCGTGGTAGCCGAAGGCGAACGTGCCGGCGCCCGGATCGAAGGTCAGGACCAGCTCGCCCGCGTTCAGCACGTCGCCGTACTGGCCGCCCAGCACCGGCAGCAGCACCTTGCCCTCCAGCTCGGCGTTGACGGGATGCCAGTCGATGTCGAAGTAGCCGGCGTAGTTCGACGACATGCCGTTCTCGAGCACGTCGGTCCACCAGGCATTGTCGGAGCCGAGCACGCCCATGTGGTTCGGCACCATGTCGAGCAGCTGGCCCATGCCGTGCGCACGCAGCGCCGTGGTGAAGCGCTCGAAGCCGGCCTCGCCGCCGAGCTCCGGATTGATCTGGTCGTGGGCGACGACGTCGTAGCCGTGCGTGCTGCCGGCCCGCGCGCGCAGGATCGGCGAGCAGTACACGTGGCTGACGCCGAGCCGCTGCAGGTACGGCAGGATCGCCGCGGCGTCGTCGAAACCGAAGTCGCGGTGGAACTGCAGGCGGTAGGTGGCGCGCGGCACGATCGCCTCTCGGCCGGCGGCCGGACGCTGCGCCGTACGCGGTTGCGGCCGCAGTGCCGAGAGGCGCTTGCCGAGCGATTCGAAGCGCGGGTCGACGACCTGGGCCTCGATACCCGTCGGCAGCTTCTGGCGCCAGTTGGGATGCTCGTCGACGGTGCCCGGCAGGTTGGCCTGGTCCTCGACGCCGAGCACGTCCTCGAGCTGCACCAGCATCACTTCGGCGTTGCTGCCGGCGGCGTAGGCGTGGATCGCCTCGGCGAGCGGTTCGGTCAGCTGCGGCGTGGCGTCGATCTGTGGCAGCACGCCGGCCGGCAGCAGGCCGGCCCGCTCGAGCGCGAGCAGCAGCCGGACCCGGTCCTGCGCACGCGTCGCCAGTTGCTGCTCGTAGATCGAACCGGCCGGGAACAGGCCGAGCCGCTGCCGCACCAGCAGGTCGTGGCCGGTCCACCAGCCGGCGAGCGTGGGCAGGTCGTGCGTGCTGACGGCGACCAGCGCGCGCCGCGGATAGGCGTCGCCCGGCTTGAAGGCGCCGTCGTCGTTGCGCTCGAAGTACAGCAGGCGATAGGAGAGCAGGTGGTAGCGCTCCATCGCCACCCGGATCTCGTCGGCGACGGTGCCGAGGTCTTCGCCGATCACCAGGCAACGCTGTCGCTGGCTCTCGAGCGCGACGATGGCGGCCAGTTCGTCGAGCGGGTAGAGCACGTAGGCGCCCGCCGTCGGCGGATGGCCGGGCGGAATCCAGTAGAGCCGCATCAGGCCCATCACGTGGTCGATGCGCAGCGCGCCGGTATGGCGCATCACCGCGCGCAGGGTCTCGATGAAGAGCGCATGGCCGTTTCGCCGCGACCGGTCGGGCCGGAGCGGTGGCAGGCCCCAGCCCTGGCCCTGCGGGTTGACCTCGTCGGGGGGTGCGCCGATCGTCGCGCCGACGGCGTAATCGGCGGCGTGGGCCCAGACGTCGGAGCCGGCCCGGTCGACCGACACCGCGAGGTCGAGGTAGAGACCGATGCCCATGCCGAGATCGGTGCAGTGCCTCCGGGCCGCCGCAAGCTGGCCCTCGGCGAGCCATTGCAGGTAGATGTGGAAGTCGACCTCGTCGGCGTGCTCGTGCGCGAAGGCGTCGACCTCGGGCGCATGCGGCGAGCGATAGGCGTCGGGCCAGACCGGCCAGCCCCAGACCGACGCGTCGGCGGCATGGAAGAAGCCTTGCAGTGCCTCGAAGCGACCGTGCCGCAGCAGCGGCGCGCCGCGCTCGCCCTGGAAGCGCCGGTAGGCAGCGCCGCGCTCGCTGGCGGCGTCGTCGCGATGCGTGCGCACGAAGTGGCGGTGCGCCAGCCGCAGCACACGTGTCTTCGCGGCCGCGACGTCGGCGTAGCGCACCAGGTCGCTGGCGCGCAGGAGGGCGAGCTGCTGCTGGAACTCCGCCGACGCGACCAGTGCCCGCGCGTCGTCGCAGGCGCCGACATCGTCGACCGCATCGACGTCGATGTAGATGGTGTTGAGGTGCAGCCTCGACGACGGGCTGTACGGGCTGATGTGCAGCGGGTTGTGGGCGAACAGCGCGTGCAGCGGATTGAGCCCGATCAGGCTCGCGCCGCGCGCTGCCCACTGATCGACGAGGGCCGGCAGGTCGCCGAAATCGCCGATGCCCCAGTTGCGCTGCGAGCGTTGCGCGTAGAGCTGGACGGCGGGACCCCAGACCTTGCCGCCGGCGTCGAGCGCTGGAGGCTGGAAGCAGCCCGGCGGCGCGGCGACGACGAGCGCGGTGGCGGCCTGGCCGTCGAGCGCGAGCCGGTGGTAGCCGGCGGGCAGCGGCTCGTCGACACGCAGGTGGCCGCCGCCGGAACGCCGTTCCCATGCGGCATCGCCTTGCCGCTGGCTGCCGTCTTCAAGCGTGACGGTGTAGCGCGACGGACCGTTCACCGCACCGCCGACGGCGACCGTCCATGCGCCGGTGTCGGCGGCGATCGCGGCGACCGGCGGCAGCCCGTTCGACGCCGCCTCGTCCGCATCGCGACGCTCCGCCGCGGCCGCCGACTCGTCGCTGCCGGCATCGACGCCGAGCTCCGCGAGCATCGCGACCAGGCTCGCGTCCGAGGCCTCGTGCCGGTGGCCCCAGATGTCGGCGTAGGCGCCCAGCACGCCATGGCGCGCGCACAGCCGATCGAGCGTCGCCTTGTCGGTCATGACGGCGACCGGCCGATCCAGACGCCATCGGCGCCGAGCACGACGCCGCCGTCGTGCGCCGTGGCCACGGCGTGCACGTAGACCGGATCGGCTTGCGCCGGCAGTTCGATCGTCAGCGGCAGGTCGCCGAAGTTGGCGTGCAGGCGCCAGCGCGAGCCGTCGGCCAGCGGCCAGGCGACGGCGATGGCGGCGCCGTCGCTGCTGAAGGTGCCGAGCGCGAGGCCGCCTTCCAGCAGCGGCACGAGATGCCGCCGGCGCAGGGCGAGCAGGCGGCGGATCAGGTCGAGCCGGTGGCGATGCGGGCCGTGCTCGAGCCCGAGCTCGGACCAGCGCAACCGGGACGACTCGAACGTCGTGGCCGCGTTCGGGTCGGGAATGCGCTCCCGCATCGACGGGTCGGCGAACGCGGCGGCGTGCGCGAATTCCTTTCGCCGGCCTTCGGTCACGGCGGCAGCGAGCGCGCCCTCGAAGTCGCAGAAGTAGAGGAACGGCGACGCGCTGGCGAACTCCTCGCCCATGAACAGCATGGGCACGTGCGGCGACAGCAGCAGGCATGCGTAGGCGGCCTCGAGCTTGCCGGCGGGTGCCAGCTGGTCGATCCGTTCGCCGAACGCCCGGTTGCCGGTCTGGTCGTGGTTCTGGAGGAACGACACGAAGGCTGTCGTGCGCAGGCCGAGGCTCGGTTCGCCGCGCAATGCGCCGCCGCGAAACGACGACGCCTGTCCCTGGTAGACGAAGCCTTCGGCGAGCCCGCGCGCGAAGCGATCGGCAGGCGCGTCGGCGTAGTCGGCGTAGTAGGAATCGGTCTCGCCCGTGAGCAGCGCATGGGCCGCATGGTGCAGGTCGTCGTTCCACTGCGCCGTCGCGTGGGCCTGCTCTCGAAAGTCACCGGACGGACCCAGCAGGCTGGCCGCGTTCCGATCGTTCTCGAGCACGAGGTGGACGTGTCGATCGCGGCCGGGGCCGTCGCGCAGGGCCTCCGCGATCTCGCGCACGATGTGGCACGCCGAGTCGTCGGCGATCTCGTGGACCGCATCGACGCGCAGGCCGTCGAAGTGATGGTCCTGGATCCAGTGCAGCGCGTTGTGGATGTAGAAGTCGCGAACGGTCCGGCAGTGCGGGCCGTCGAAGTTGATCGCCGCACCCCACGGCGTCTGGTGCCGCGGGTTGAAGAACTCGGGGCAGTAGGCGTGCAGGTAGTTGCCGTCGGGGCCGAAGTGGTTGTAGACCACGTCGAGCAGCACCATCAGGCCGAGGCCGTGGGCGCGGTCGACGAAGGCCTTCAGGTCGTCGGGCGTGCCGTAGCTGGCATCGGGCGCGAACTGCAGGACGCCGTCGTAGCCCCAGTTGCGCCGGCCCGGGAAGTCGGCCACCGGCAGCAGCTCGACCGCGGTGATGCCGAGCTCGACCAGGTGGCCGAGCCTGGCGGCGGCGGCGGCGAAGGTGCCCTCGGCCGTGAAGGTGCCGACGTGCAGCTCGTAGACGACCGCCTCGTGCCACGGCCGGCCGCGCCAGGCGCCGTCCTGCCAGGCGTAGGCGGCAGGGTCGACCACCTCGCTCGGAGCGTGCACGTCGTCGGGATTGGAGCGCGATGCCGGGTCGGGGACCACCGTGCCGTCGTCGATCACGAACGCGTAGCGGCTTCCCGCTCCCGCGTCGCCGAGGGTGATGCTGTGCCAGCCGTCGGCGCCGGCCTGCATCGGATGACGCACCGGCTGCCCGGCGCCGAGCGCCAGCGACACGCTCGCCTGGCCCGGCGCCCAGAGCCGGAACGTCGTCTCGCCCCGGTCGCCGATGCGGGTCCCGAAGGGCGACACCCGCGCCGACGTCACGACGTTGCCGCCGGCCGCGTCAGCACCACCAGGGAACGGCCGATCAGCGGATACGCCGCGCCGGCATCGAGGCGTGG
>CAZZVH010000131.1:0-8982 GCA_964657365.1 uncultured Burkholderiaceae bacterium | reverse complement strand
TACCCACAGGGCGACGACGCCCTGGCGGATCCACTGGCAGCGTCGTCCCATGGCAGCGGACTCTGCCGAAGATCGCCATCGGGCGCCAGTTCCGGTCGCGTTCGTTCCATCGATCCACAAGCGTGACAATGTATATTATGTCAACTGAACGAGAGCGTAGGATTGCCCGGAATCGGAGTGCCGACGGGTGTCCGGCCGACCTCATGACCAAAAGAATGGAGACAGCGATGACCGAGACGAGACGGAATTTCATCAAGAGCACGACGCTGGCAAGCGCTGCGGGCATCACGGCGTGGACCGCGACGCCCGCCTCAGCGCAGTCAGCGGCACCGATGCGGCCCGCAAGCGTCCAGCCGTTGCCGCGCAACATGAGCTTCGCCTCGATCGTCACCCCCCGTGGCACGGGCCTCGGGATCCGTACCGACGCCGGCGTGCTCGACGTGCAGCTCGCGGATGCGCGGTTCAAGCTCGGCGTGCCGCGCACGATGGACGACATGCTGCAGGGCCACGGCGATGTCGCCGCTCTCGCCGCTCTCGTTGCCCGGGCCAAGGGGCATGGCGAGCTGTTCATCGCCGAATCGGCAGCGACGTATGCGCCGTGCGTCGCGAACCCCGAGAAGATCATCTGCATCGGCCTCAACTACCGTGCCCACGTGGCCGAAGCGAACGAGAAGCTGCCGCCGCTGCCCATCCTGTTCAACAAGTTCAACTCGTCGCTGAACAACCACGGCGGCGTCATCGAGGTCTCGAAGGAAAAGGTCGCCAAGGCGTTCGACTACGAAGCCGAACTGGTGATCGTCATGGGCAAGACGGCGCGGGACGTCAGCGAGCAGGATGCCTTGTCGTACGTCTTCGGCTATTGCGTCGGCAACGACTTCTCGGCGCGCGACCTGCAGTTCGAAAGCGGCCAGTGGATGGCAGGCAAGGCCGGCGACGGCTGGGGCCCGATCGGTCCTTGGCTCGTCACCGCCGACCAGGTCGACCCGGGCAAGCTGGACATCGAATGCCGCGTCAACGGCGAGACGCGCCAGTCGTCGAACACGAGCTACATGATCTTCGACTGCAAGAAGCTGATCAGCTTCATCTCGGCGCGGGTGACGCTGAGGCCGGGGGACATCATCTTCACCGGCACGCCGGAAGGCGTGATCATCGGCTACCCGAAGGACAAGCAGGTCTGGCTGAAGAAGGGCGACACCATCACCACGCGCATCGCGCAGCTCGGCACCCAGGAGTTCAAGCTGGTCTGAAGGCCGACCCGCGCCGCCGCTGGCTCGTCAGATCTCGTAGCCTGGCGGGAGGACGATCCGCTGGCCCGACTCCAGCAGCTCGTCGAGCAGCGTCATGACCATCGCCCCGGACGCGTGGTACGGGTCGAATTCTGGATGGCCGAGACGGACCATCGGGTCGCTGTCCGAGAGATCGACGAGCGCCATCGACCAGCCTGCGAAACGCGGGCTCGCGATCTCTTCGAACAGAAGCATCTCGACGTCCCGATGCCGCGGGTCGGCGACGATCCGTGCATAGAGACGGTTGACCGCCCCACGCTCGCCTTCGAGCACTTGCAGGTACATCCCCTGCCCCTGGCAAAGCACGCCGCCGATGCCGTTGGCGGCGTTGCTGGCCTGGGCTTTCGCCAGGATCGAGCCCGTGACCGTGGTCGTCTGCGGACCCACCGCGCGGCTGACGTAAAGAATCCGGACTTGCACTCGTTGGTCCCTCGGATGTCGGACGCCTATCTTAGTGTTCGGGCCCGATACGGGCGGCGGCTCGGTCGTCTCGCTGCAGGAGATCGTGCAAGCCGCTGGATCGTCGCGCCGTCTGTGCGATCCCGTCGAACAGCGCCGCCGTGCTTTTCGACACCAGCGTGAGCGCCGACCGGGCGCGCGTGATGCCCGTGTAGACGAGCTCCCGGCTCGTGACCGACCCGGGCTCGGCGGGAAGCACCAGCACGGTGTGGTCGAACTCGGAACCCTGCGCCTTGTGGACCGTCATGGCGAAGGCGGTCTCGACGTCGGCGAGACGGCTGACCGCCACCGATCGCACGGCGTCGCCATCGGCGAAGTACGCACGCAGCGCCGGTGCGTCCGGCGTCGGCCTGAGAACGATGCCGATGTCGCCGTTGTAGACGCCGAGCGCGCGGTCGTTGCGGGTCACGATCACCGGGCGGCCCTCGAACCATTCCGTGCCGCCAGCAATCAATCCCTCGATGCGCAGCCGCTTCTCGATCGCGAGGTTCAGCCCGACGACGCCCCAGTCGCCTTCCCGCACCGCGCACAGCACGCGACACCGATCGAGGTCGGACAAGACCCGCCGCGCCCACGCATCGGTGTCCGCGTTCTCGTCGACACGGAGCCGATGCCCGATCGTCTCGAGATAGCTCCGGTAGCCACCGGGTGCGCCGACCCGGCCGGCGACAGCCAGCTCGACGATGCTCGCCGGTGTGGCGGACGACTCCCAGCGGACGGGCCCGCCTCGATCGTCCGACAGCAGTTCCTTCGCCGCCTCTGCATCGCCGGCATTGACGGCGCGCGCCAGCGCTCCGATCGCGCCGCCGAAGCGGTGGCTGTCCCGCAACATCACGATGCGCTGCGCCAGTGCGGGACCGGAAGCGTCGAGATCGTTCGCCACGACGTGCTGCCCAGTGAGCGCCGAGACGAAGCGGGCAGTCTCCGGCGTGTAGCGAACCTTCTCGGCATCGCGACACAACTCGCCCAGCACGGCGCCGGCCTCGACCGAGGCGAGCTGATCGCGGTCGCCCAGCAGCACGATGCGCGCACCGGCCGGCAACGCGTCCAGCAGGGCCGCCACCATCTCGAGATGGACCATCGACGCCTCGTCGACGACCAGCACGTCGACGTCGATCGGATTGGCGGCGTCATGGCGGAAGCGCCGCGTGTCGGGCCGGGCACCGAGCAGCGAATGCAACGTCGTGGCCGCGCCGAGCGAGCTGGCGAGATCGCGCAGGGGCACCACGTCGCCGAGTCGTTCCTGCAGTCCGGAGAGCGCTGCGCCGATCGACTGCTTCAGGCGGGCGGCCGCCTTGCCGGTCGGCGCGGCCAGTGCGAAGCGCAAAGGGTGGTCGCCCGGCGCCATGGCGACGAGCAGCGCGAGCAGGCTGGCCGCCGTATGGGTCTTGCCGGTGCCCGGGCCTCCGGTGATGACGGTGAATCGTCCGCGCAGCGCCACCGCGCAGGCGATCTTCTGCCAGTCGGGTCCACTCCCTGGCGGGCGTTCAGGAAACAGCCGGTCGAGCCACGCGCGTGCATTGGATTCATCGACCGGCTCGACGATCGCAGCCCGCTGCGTGACCTGCCGCGCGACCCGCAGCTCGTAGTCCCAATAGCGACGCAGGTAGAGCCGCCCCTGCCGCAACACGAGCGGACGCGCGGGGACGGGTGCATCGTCGTCGGCGCAGACGCTGGTCGATGCGGCGAGTGCGCGAAGCCACTCCCGGGGATCGCCCGGCATCGCGGCCAGCACGGCGGCGAGCGATGCCGATGCCTCGGGCTTCCAGCCGAGCAGGCGATCGGGTGTGGCGACCAGCTCGGCGATCGACAGGCAGGCATCGCCACGCCCTTCCACGTGCGCCGTCATCGCCACGGCCAGCAGTGCGGGCGAGGCCATGTCGCCGCCGACCTCGACCATGAACCGGGCGAGCGCGGCGTCGAGCCGCCGGATCCAGCCACGTTCGGCCCACTCGGCGAGGGTCGCGAGCAACGCGCCGGTGTCGAGGGGCGGGATCGCCTGTTGGGCCATGCCCTCCTCCGCCCCGATGGCGAATAGCTGTCCCTGGGCCGAGTCCACCTCCCGCCCTGTCCTCGCCCGCGTCACGCGATCTCCTCGCGGCTGCCGAGCGCCACGTCCAGCGCCTCGAGCATGGCGGGCGGCGGCGCGACCAGATAGCAGCCGCGCTCCGGCCCGCGCACGCCGCGCAGGAACAGATAGATCGCGCCGCCGAGGTGGTGCTCCGGCCGATAGGCAGCACCGAGACGGATACGAAGCAACCGGTGCAGCGCCAGAAGATAGAGCGCGGCCTGCACGTCGTAGCGATGCTCCGCCATCGCGGCTTCGAGCGCGTCGCGGCCGTAGTCGGCGTCGTCGAGGCCGAGCGCGTTCGACTTGTAGTCGAGCACCCAGTAGCGGCCGCCGTGCTCGAAGACGAGGTCGGCGAACCCCATCACCATCCCGTTCAGGGCCCGATGGCCGAGCGGCGGTCGCGCGCGACCGTGCAGGAGATGCTCCGTGCAGAGCGCATCGATGCGGCCGGCAGGAAGCCCTTCGCTCGGGAACCAGAATTCCATCTCCGGCAACACGCCGGCGAGGGCATCGAGCGGCACGCCGACCGGAGGCAGCGGGGTCGCGACGACCTCGCCGAGCCATTCGACGATGTCGTCCGCACGGTGGCCCCAGCCCTGGCGCTCGCAACGGCGGCGCAGCCGGTCGCAAAGCTCGCCGTCCGTCGCCAGGCCGAAGCGGGCAGCGGCCAGCCATTCGAGCTGGTCGTGCAGGAAGTTGCCCGGCAGCGCGCCGCGCGGGAAGCGATGCCGCGGTGGACGCGCGCCTGGCGGCACCGGCGGCTCTGAGGGCGCGATCAACAGCTCTTCCTGCAGCGCCGGATCGGCCGGGATCGGCGTGGCCGGACTCCTGCTCAGGTCGCGCACGAGTCTCGAGAAGCTGCCGATCGACCAGTCGGTCTCGAAGCGGCCCGAATACACGAGAGCCTCGCCGAGCGCGGGAGCCGCTGTCGCGACCGCGAGCCGGGTGAGCCCCGGCGTGTCGCCGGCGACCAGCGCGATCGCAGGCAGACCGGCGCCGACCGTCTGCAGCAACGGCAGGATCGCGTCACCGGCCACGGGCGCGGTGCCGCCCAGCAGATAGCCGAGGGCACTGAGGTGGAACTGGCACGACCCGGCCCTGGTCCCGGCGTAGGCGGCGACACCGACCCACAACGCATGGCGGGCTCGCGTCAGCGCCACGTAGAAAAGGCGCAGATCTTCCTGGTGGCGCTCGCGTTCGGCCACCGCGACGTCGTCCGGGTCGGGATCGAAGACCACTCGGCGCTCACCGTCCTCGTCCGGCACGGCCCGCACGTCCTTTTTCGTCGTCGCACGGAATGCGCAGGCGAACGGGAGGTAGACGATCGGGTACTCGAGCCCCTTCGACTTGAAGACCGTGATGACCTTGACGAGGTCGGCATCGCTCTCGAGGCGCACGACGTTGCCATCGCCGCCGGCGAGCGGCTCGTCGATCTGCTCGGCGAGCCAGCGGATCAGCGTCTCTTCGCCTTCGACATGCGCCATCGCCGACTGGAGCAGCTCGGCCAGGTGCAGGACATTGGTGAGGCGACGTTCCCCGTCCGGCTCGGCGAGCCAGCGCGAGGGCAGGTCGAGCAGGTGCAGTGTCTGCCGCACCATCGGCAGCACGCCTTGCCGCAGCCAGACCGCCTTCAGCTGGCGCAGCTGATCGACACGCGCTTCGAACGCGGCGTCGTCCTGGGCCAGGACGGCCAGGGCGTCGAGCGACAGGCCGATCAACCGCGTCGCGAAGGCGGCCCGCACCTTGCGGCTGTCGAGCGGAGACGCGACGGCGATCAACCAGCGCAGGAGGTCGGCGGCCTCGCCGCTGCTGAAGACCGAATCGCGGTCGGACAGATACACCGACGCGACTCGGCGGCGGCGCAGCGCGCCTCGCACGGCGGCAGCCTCGACCCGGTCGCGCACCAGCACGGCGATGTCGGCCGGACGCAGGCGTGCGAAGCCGTGCGCCGGATGGTCGAACCCGGCCTGCGCGTCGTTCAGCAAGGTCACGATGTGCTCGGCGCATCGGTTCGCGAACAAGGGCAGGATCTGCTGCTTCTTCAGCGCCTCCGGATCGTGGCAGAAGGTCAGCGCAGCAACCTCGCCGGCGCTCGACCGGAAGGTCTCGACGCGGCCTCGCGACGCCACCGGCACGAAGGGCAGCGGACCGCCCGCCTCGTTCCCGGCAGGACGGAACAGGAAGGCGCCCTCTCCGCTCCGTGCTTCCGCGTTCTCGAACAGCCGGTTGACCGCTGCGACCAGCGAGGCTGTCGATCGATGGTTCGTGCCGAGCCTGTCGTGGCGGCCCGCCGTCGCCTCGCGTGCCCGGAGATAGCTGCGGATGTCGGCGCCGCGGAAGCCGAAGATGGATTGCTTCGGGTCGCCGATCAGGAACAGCGCCGTCTCCGGATCGTTCGCCGACGTCCTGTAGATGCGATCGAAGATGCGGTACTGCAGCGGCGACGTGTCCTGGAACTCGTCGATCAGTGCCGCCGGATACTGCGCGACGATGCGGGCCCGGAGCCGCTCCGCGTTCGGTCCGGCGAGCGCGGCGTCGAGCCGCTCCTGCAGATCGAGGAATCCGGGCGTGCCGGCCGTGCGCTTCAGCTCCGAGACGCGGCCCCTGACGCTCGCGGCGGCGTGCATCCGCATCGACTCCTCGACCACGGGCAAGGCTTCGATGCCGTGCTTCAGAGCGGCGATCTCGACCGACCAGGACGGAATGGCCAGCAGACCGGGGCCCTTGTGCGCTTCCAGCAAGCCTGTGGGCGACAGACGGTGCCACGCGCTGCTCGTCAACGTCAACGGCGCCAGGCCGGACGATGCAGCCCACGCGCCGAGCGCGTCGCACCACCGATCCACGTAGTCCGACCGGATCAAGGTGCGGTGGACGGGACAGGGCTTCATGGCGATCCGGCTCTCGAGCCAATCGCGCATCGCGACGACACGCTCGCCCCACCCGGCCTTGAGGCGATGCACCGTCTCGCGGCAGCCGGCTTCCACCTGCTCGCACGTGGCCTCGAGGGAGAGCCCCGCCGCAGCGCCATCGCTGATGGCGAACGGTCGAAGCGCCTTCACGTCGTCGGCGAGACGGCCCACGTCCGGCCAGACCACCAGCGCACGATCCAGCGCCGCGCCGGTCAACGGATAGACGTTCTGCCGCCAGTAGTCGCGAGCCGCCTCGTCGACGAAGGCGAATTCGTCGGCGAGCAGCTCCTCGTCGAACAGGCTGGCGCTGTCGAAGGCATGCTCGCGAAGCATCCGCTGGCACCAGGCATCGATCGTGAGGACGGCCGCGTCGTCCATCGCCTCGGCGGCCATCGAGAGCCGCCACGCCGCGGCCGAGCGTGCGTCGCCGGGCGGATAGTCGTCGATCAGGGCGCGCAGGAACGCGTCGTCGGCTACGGGCTCGCTCTCGCCGCGAAAGCACCGTGCCGCGTCGACCAGCCGGGTGCGGATGCGATCGGAGAGCTCGCCCGTCGCTGCCACGGTGAAGGTCATGACGAGGATTTCGGCGGGCACCAGCGGCCGCGTGAACGCGGTGCCGGTTCGGCCATGGCCGAGGACGAGCCGAAGGTAGAGGCCGGCAATCGTCCAGGTCTTGCCCGTGCCGGCGCTGGCCTCGATCAGCCTGCTGCCTCGCAGCGGCACGCGGAGCGGATCGAGCCAGTCAGACATCGGCAGGCGCTCCGGCCAGGATCGGCTCGACCGGTTCGGGTGCGACGACCTCGACGCAGTCGGCGATCCAGTCGAGCAGCGGGCGGTAGACCAGCTCGGCGAGCGATGCGAAGCGCCCGTCCGCCGCGAGTGCGTCGAAGTCGGGAAAGCAACGGTGCAGACACGGGTCGGCGACGTCGCCGCGCTGTTCGCGCGACCCTTCGTAGACCGGCCGCGCCTCCTTGCCGCGGACGAGAGCGATGGCGCTGCCCGGAGGCAAGGGGAGCGGCGCGTTCATGCCGGCACGCCAGACGTCGAGCAGCTCCCGCAGTGACCGTTCGGCGATCGGTCGGTCGAGGCCGGCGATCCGGAGCGTCAGGTCGCAACCGACCAGGCATCCGGAGGCGGCAAAGCCGCAGGCACTGGCCACCAGGACGCGCAGCCAGACGTCGATCAACTTGTCGGCACGGAGATCCGACCCGACCTTGCTCGTGAGCCGGGAGGGCCGCACGCGAAGCCATGCGATGGTGCTGCCGTCGCCGTGCAGGCCGTCGAGCCAATCGTCGAAGACGACATCGCCGGACTCGAAGCGCAGGCGCTGCGGCGGCACGTCGACCGGGAACTGCCCATGGAAGCGGCGCTGGGCAGCCAGCATCGGGCCGGCCAGGCCGACCAGCTCCGAGCCGAGCCGAACGCCGATCTCGCCGATGGGCAGGCGGCCCGCGCCCCGGATGCGCTGCAGACGGTGCGCGAGCGAGGCGGAGGCGGTGTCGGCAGCCTCGGCAGGCGCCTCGGCGATCAGCTCGTCGAGAACGGTGTAGCGATCGAGCCCACCGAGGGCGAACGCCTCGTCGTCGTCTCCCGCGTCGTCGTGCTCGTCGAACACGACCGACAGGCGCTCGCGAAAGAAGGCCCTGGCGGGGTTCTTCAGGAAGCGCGCCAGCTGGTCGAATCCGAGCGCGACGCCGTTCGGCTCGAACGGCGGCATCGCTCCCGGGTCGTCGTCATCGCGCGCGGTGCCCGTGTGCGCCGAGCGCCACTCGCGTGCGTACGTGGCCAGCCCGTCGCCCTCGAAGTAACGGCTGCTGAACGGCTGCAACGGGTGCTCCGTCGTGCGCAGCGCCACGGCGTCCTGGGCAGGGTCGCCGCTCCATGCGGCGCGCATGTAATCACGCAGCTGCGCGACCAGCACCGAGGGCGGCTGCTCGCTGTTGTCCTGGGCGCTTCGCCCGCTCCAGCTCACAGAGAAGACACGCCGTGCGGAGAGCAGCGCTTCCAGCATCAGGTAGCGGTCGTCGTCGCGACGCGACCGGTCGCCCGGGCGTTGCTGGCCTGGCAGGCCCATCAGGTCGAAATCGCTGCGCCGGCTCTGGCGCGGATAGGCGCCGTCGTTCATGCCGAGCAGGCACACGACCTCGAAGGGCACCGCGCGCAGCGGCATCAAGGTGCAGAAGGTGACGCCGCCGGCGAGGAAGCGACGCGACGCTCCCGGCGGATCGATGGCGACCAGCCACGCCTCGCGAAACAC
>CAZZVH010000130.1:0-9000 GCA_964657365.1 uncultured Burkholderiaceae bacterium | reverse complement strand
GACGATGGTGGATCCGCTGATGGCGCAGCTTCTGGGGGATCTGATCAAGCGGCTGAAGCAGCAACTGCATTTGACCAGCATTGTGGTGACCCACGATATGCGGTTTGCGAAGAAGCTGGCGGACCGGGTGGTGTTTCTGCATGAGGGCACGGCGCGGTTCTTCGGGACGATGGAAGAGATGGAGCGCAGCGACGATCCGGTGCTGCGTGAATTTCTTGCTCTGGACAGCCTTGTGCTGCCGGACCAGGGCGCGACAGGGATTCAAGAAAAATTCATCTCATGGCGTGAACAAGTACTTCGCCGCGCCGGTGAGAAGCAGCACCGGCACGAACACAACGCAGATCGAGAGCGTCGAGACGAACGCCGGCACTGCGATCTGCGAGGCGCCGTCGAGGATCGCCTTGGTCAGCGGCTTCTTCATGCCGAGGTTGCGGTGGATGTTCTCGACCTCGACAGTCGCGTCGTCGACCAGGATGCCGACGGCCAGCGCCAGGCCGCCGAGAGTCATGACGTTGATCGTCTGCCCGAACAGGTTGAGGACGATCAGCGAGGTGAGGATCGACAGCGGGATCGAGATGCAGACGATCAGCGTCGAGCGCCAGCTGCCCAGGAACAGCAGGATCATCAGGCCCGTGAGGCCGGCGGCGATCGCCGCCTCGCGGACCACCCCGCTCATCGCCGCCTTGACGAACACCGACTGGTCGAACAGCTGGCGCACGTCGAGCGAGCCGGGCAGCCCGGCGGTCGCCTGCTTGAGCTTGGCCTTGATGCCGTCGACGATGTCGAGCGTCGACGCTTCGCCGTGGCGCAGGATCGGCAGCAGCGAGGCGTGGCTGCCGTCCCTCCTGACGATGTTGGTCTGCACCGCGTGGCCCTGCCGCACCTGTGCGACGTCGCGGATGTAGACGATGGCGCCGTTCTGCTCGCGGATCGGCAGCGCGTTCAGGCCCTCGACGTCCTTCGGGCTCGAGTTCATCTGCACGATGTATTCGCGGTCGCCGATCTTGGCGGTACCGGCCGGCAGGATCAGGTTCTGCGCCGCCATCGCGTTCGAGACGTCGCTCGCCGAGAGATGCTTGGCGTACATCTGCACCGGGTCGAGGTCGACCATGATGTTCGGGCTCTGGCCGCCGTAGGGCAGCAGCACCGAGGCACCGGGCACGGTGGCGAGCTGGGTGCGCAGGAAGTTCTGGCCGTAGTCGAACAGCTCCTGCTGCGACAGGCTGTCGCTCGACAGGCCGAGCTGCAGGATCGGCACGCTGGAGGCGTCGTACTGGATGATGTTGGGCGGAAAGATGCCCGGCGGCAGCGGCCGCAGGATGGTCTGCGAGAGGGCCGTGATCTGGGCGATCGCGCCCTCGACCTTGGTGCCCGGCTGCAGGAAGACGCGGATCACCGCGACCCCGGGATACGAGTTCGACTCGATGTGCTCGATGTCGTTGACGGCGGTCGTCAGGAAGCGCTCGTGGATGCTGACGATCCGGTCGGCCATCTCCTGCGGCGGCATGCCGGTGTAGTTCCAGATGACGCTGACGACCGGGATGTCGATGGTCGGAAAAATGTCCTTCCGCATCGTGTAGATCGAGGCGCCGCCCAGGACCAGCATGAGCATCGCCATGACGATGAACGTGTAGGGCCGGCGCAGGGCGAGTCGAACGATCCACATGAGTCGGCCACGCTAGGCAATGGATGTGCCGAGCGCAGCCGTGTGCCGGCGGCTACCATCGCCCGCCACCGCCACCGTTGTCGTCACCGAGGATCGAGGATCGCCATGGACCTGGAGCTGAAGAACAAGCGGGCGCTCGTGACCGGCGGCAGCCGGGGCATCGGCAAGGCCGTCGCGCGTCTGCTCGCGCTCGAGGGCGCCGACGTCGCCATCCTGGCGCGCGACGCCGGCCGGCTGGCCGAGGCGGCCGACGAGCTCTCGCGCGCTTCGGGCCGCACGGTCGTCGGCGGCGGCATCGACATCCTCGTCAACGCCGCCGCCGAGCCCGGCGGCTACGCGGTGCCGCCGACGCTGGCCGAGATCAGCGGCGCGTTATTCCAGACGGAGATGGACGTCAAGGTGATGGGCTACCTGCGCTGCGCCCGCGAGGTCGTGCCGCACATGAAGAAGGCCGGCTGGGGCCGCATCGTCAACATCAGCGGCCTCGCGGCGCGGCAGACCGGCAATACGGTCGGCAGCATGCGCAACGTCGCGGTCGCGGCGATGACGAAGAACCTGGCCGACGAGCTCGGCCCGTCCGGCATCCACGTCACCGTCGTGCACCCCGGGCTGACGCGCACCGAACGCACCGCCGGCCTGGTGCAGATGCAGGCGAAGGCGCAGGGCGTCGAGCCGGAGATCATCTTCCGGCGCATGGCCGACGGCAACTCGATCCACCATCTCGTGAGCGCCGAGGAAGTCGCCGATCTCGTCGTTTTCCTGGCCTCGCCGAAATCGATCGCGATCAACGGCGAATCGATCGCGGCAGGCGGCGGCACGCCGCGCGCCATCCACTATTGACGCAGCGTCGAGGCGTCAGGGCAGATACGCTTCGTCGTGGGAGACGAACAGGCCGAACGGGGACTCCAGGACGCGGATCCGGATCCGGTCACCGACATGCCGGCTTTGCCAGATCCCTCCGTCGATGCACTCCGCGAAGTCCGACGGACCTCCGGGCGCGCTCACGTAAATGTAGTAGGGGCATCCCTTGCCGCGGTTCCGGGACTTGCTGACGACGGAGGCCGTGCGGACGACCGGAGTTCCGACGGCCCAAGCCAGCTCGGCCGAGACGAAGACGTCGTCGAGCGTCCACACCGCGAGGAACAGGAACGCCGACACGACCAGGAGCGGCCGCGACACGGCGACGCCTGCCGCCCGGACGGCGACGGCACCTGCAGTTCGTCGCAGCTTGTAGTCGACTGCCCCATAGAACAGCGCTGCATGCACCAGTGCCGCCCCGCCGCACCACAGCCACAGGTCAGGCGCCGAGACGAATTGGCCGACGAAGAACGCACCGCCGGCAAACGCCAGCACTGGCACGACCACCAGCAGGCTGTAGAGCCAGGTCGCCAGGTGCGGACCCAGCGAGCGTGTGCCGGATGTCATGATGGTGCGGGGGCCAACGGGAGCGGCATGCAGTCCGTGCTGATCTTACCGGGTCGATGAAACGAGAGGCTGCAGTCGAACGCCCATGGAACTTCCTTTCAGCGGTCCGGCCGAACGCAATCGGCAGCCGATCCTCGATGTGCTCCGGCGCGTGCTCGACGTCGACGCCAGCGTGCTGGAGGTCGCCAGCGGCACCGGGCAGCATGCCGCCCATGCGGCCGCGGCCTGCCCGCGCTGGCGCTGGCAGCCGAGCGACCTGGAGGCGGCGACGCTGGCGGCCATCGACGCGCGTTGCGCCGGTCTCGGCAACGTCGCGCAGGCGGCCTTCCTCGATGTGCTCGACGACTGGCCGGTCGAACCCGGCAGCGTCGACACCGTGTTCTGCGCCAACATGCTGCACATCGCGCCGTGGCCCTGCTGCGCCGGCCTGATGCGCGGCGCCGCTCGCGCGCTCGTGCGGCACGGCAAGCTGATCCTCTACGGCCCCTATCTGGTCGACGATCAGCCGACGGCGCCGGGCAACATCGCCTTCGATGCCGACCTGCGACGGCGTGACCCGCGCTGGGGCCTGCGCCGGTTCGCCGACGTCGAACACGAAGCGATGCTGGTCGGGCTCGCGCTTGTCGAACGCGTCGCCATGCCGGCCAACAACCTGATGCTGGTCTTCGAACGCACGCCCGACGCGCTCGCTTGACGGACGCGCGTACGTGCGTGCTGGTGCTTCCCGACCGGCCCGGCTACATTCGGCGCGTGCCCTCCGCTCGCTGACCGTGCCCGCCGCCGGTGACCGTGCGTCCGGCGCTTCAGCGCGATGCTGAGCGTCTGGTGGAAGCCATGGTCGCGGCGGCCCCTGCAACCGGCGCCCGTCGTGATCATCGACACCGCATCGACGCAGCCGGAGACACCCAGTGCCGCGCTGCTCTCCGCGGCCAACCTCATCGTCGACGACGATGCCTCGCGTGCGCTGACCGCCGAGCGCCGCGTGCGCTTCTTCCGATGGCTGCTCGGCGAGGCGCCGCCCACCCGTGGCAGCCGTGCGCCGCCGCGGGCCGAGGCCATCGGCCAGCTGCTCGAGCGGCTCGACCTCGTGATCGCTTCCGAACCGATGCGCGCGGCGCTGTTGCCGCGTGCACCCGACGTCGTCCCGCAGCTGATGAAGACGCTGCGCGACGACAGCTACTCGTCGGCCGAGGTGGCATCGCGCATCTCCAGGGACGCCGTGCTCACGGCCGAGGTGATCCGCAGCGCCGCCAGCGCCACCGACCGCGTCTACGGCGAAGGCGAGGCCGACCTCGCCTGGGCGATCGCCGCCATCGGCACGCAGGGCCTGCGCCGGGCGATCTCCACGGTGCTGCTGCGGCCGATGTTCGGCGCAGGCGGCGACAGCTTCTCGGCGCGCGCCGCTGCGCGCATCTGGAAGAACGCCGACAACAAGGCGCGGCGCGGCGCCACGCTGGCGACGCAGCGCGGGCTCGATCCGCTCGACGGCTATCTCGCCGGCCTGCTGCACGAGATCGGCTGGACCGCCCTCCTCCGGGCCATCGACAACTGCAAGGGCATCGTCGTCGGCGCCGACGACCTGACGCACCCCGATGTCGTGCCCGAGCTCCTGCGCCGCCGCGACGCGCTGTTCGGTGCGCTGGTGGGGCCGTGGAACCTCGGCCCGGCGATGTCCCGTCTCGCCGACGAGGTGGGCGCCGCGGGCATCGATGCCGCCGCGTCGCCGCTCGGCCTCTCGCTGCGCGAAGCCGACCGGCGGGCGATGCTCGACGCGTTGTCGGGCTGAGCCGCGTCGCCGGTCAGGGCCGGCAGAGCGCGACCAGCGTGCGCACGTCGGCCGTCGCGCCGAGACCGCGGCAGGCGTCGGCGAGCGCCGCGACCTTCGCCGCGCCGAGCACGGGCTCGACCAGCGCCGCGAACTTGGCGTCGAGCTGCGCGTCCGAGAGCGGGCGCTGCAGCGAGCCGATGGCGTGCTCGATGAACAAGTGCACGCGTTCGCCGTTCGCGAGCACGGCGGTGACGTCGGCGCTCGCCTCGTCGATCGAGGCATCGGCCGTCGCCTGGACCTTGTCGCGGAGTGCCACGACATCGGGCCGGTTGACGATCGCGTCGGAGAACTCGTCTTCGCCGGCACGCCCGAAGAAGAGCCCTGCGGCGCAGCCGTGGTAGACGCTGAACTTGGCAGAAAGCCCGTCCTTCGGCGTCTTCTTGCCGGTGAGCTCGAGCACCAGCGGGTGCACGCGCAGCTCGATCTTCGCGACTTGCTCCGGCACGATGCCGCGCTCGCGCAGCTGCACGCAGGCGTCGATGCTCGGATGGATGACGATGCCGCAGGCGAACGGCTTGTAGGTGTTGAACGAGATCTCGAAGCGGCTGCCGAGCTCGTCGGTGACCTCGTGCCAGGACCGCTTGTCCGACACCACCTGCACGAAGCCGCGCGGCGCCTCGAGGGCACGCTTGCTCGCCGTGAAGCCGTGCGACGCGAGCAGCGCCGACATCAGGCCGGCGCGCGCCGCCGCACCCGGATGGAACGGCTTGGTCATCGTGCCGAACTGCTCGCGCAGGCCGATCGGCTGCGACGCGGCGATGCCCAGCGCCATGGTCGTCTGCGCGCTGTCGAGGCCGAGCAGACGCGCGCAGCCCGATGCCGCGCCGAGCATGCCGGTCGAGCCGGTGATGTGCCAGCCGCGGTCGTAGTGGTCGGGGTACATGACGTTGCCGATGCGGCAGGCGACGTCGATCCCGAGCACCAGCGCGTCGACCACGTCGCGACCGGAGGAGCCGCGTTGCTCGGCCAGCGCCAGCACCGCGGAGGCCACCGGGCCGGCCGGGTGGATGATGGTCTTCAGGTGCGTGTCGTCGAAATCGAAGGTGTGCGAGGTGATGCCGTTGACGAGCGCGGCGCTCGCCATGTCGACCCGCTCGGCGCGGCCGAGCACGCTGGCCTGCGGCGCCGGCTCGAGCATCTGCACGGCGGCCAGCGCTGCCTCGGCCGCCTCGTGCCGGCTCGCGCCGATCGCGCAGCCGAGCCAGTTGTAGAAGGTGCGGTGCGCTTCATGGTCGACGGCATCGCTCCAGCCGCGGCTGGCATGGCCGGCGACGAAGCGGGCCAGGATGTCGGTGATCGCCGGCGCGTCGGTCTCGGCATCGACCTGGGTGTTGCGGGCCACGGTGCGTCCTCGGGGTTCGTGATCGACGTTCACTCGTCGAGATGGATGTCTCGGGCTTTGGCGATCGCGGTCCAGCGCTGGATGTCGGCGCGGATGTAGGCGCCGAATTCATCGGCGCTCATCGGCATCGGCTCGACCGCCTCGATCGCCAGCCGCTCGCGCAGCTCCGGCTCCCTGAGCACCGCGACCTGCGTCTCGTTGAGCCGCTTGACGACGTCGACGGGAATGCCGGCGGGCCCGACCGTGCCGTACCACTGCATCGCATCGAAGCCGCGGAAGCCCGACTCCTCGAGCGTCGGAATCTCCTTCTGCTGCTGGCTGCGCGCCCGGCCCGTGACGGCCAGCGCGCGGATCCGGCCCGAGCGCAGGTGCGGCATCGCCGCGGCCAGGCCGGGAAACATCGCCTGCGTCTGGCCGGCGATCAGGTCGTTGAAGGCAGGCGCGATGCCGCGGTAGGGGATGTGCACCATGAAGCAGCCGCTCTGCTGCTTGAAGAGCTCCATGGTCAGGTGCGTCAGCGAGCCGGGGCCCGACGAGCCGTAGGCGACATGGCCGGGGTTCTTCTTCACGTAGTCGATGAATTCGGCCAGCGTCTTCACCGGCAGCGCGCTGTTGACGACCAGCACGTTGGGCGTGGCGCCGATCATGCCGATCGGCGTGAAGTCCTTGACCGCGTCGTAGGCGACGTGGCGCGTCGCCGGCGTCGTGCCGTGCGTGGCCACGTAGCCCTGCATCAGGGTGTAGCCGTCGGGTGCCGAGCGCATCGTCGCCTGGCAGGCGATGACGCCGCCACCGCCGCCCTGGTTCTCGACCACGAAGCCCTGGCCGAGCGCCTTGCCCCAGCGCTCGGTCACGACCCTGGCGATGAAGTCGCTGCCGCCGCCCGCCGACACCGGCACGATGTAGCGGAGCGCGTGCGAGGGGAAGGCGTCGGCGGCGCGTGCTGCCAACGGCAGCAGCATCGCGGCCGAAGCGCCGAGCAGGTCCCTGCGATGCATGCCTGTCTCCTCGTGTCAGGTGCGCTGCGGCAACGCCTGCAGTGCCTGCCAGACGCGTTCCGCCGTCGCCGGCATGTCGATCCGTTCGGCGGCGCGGCCGAGGCCGGCATGGTCCAGCGCGTCGATCACCGCGTTCATGGTCGCCGGCGTGGCGCCGATCGTGCCGAGCTCGCCGACGCCCTTGACGCCGAGCAGGTTGCGCGCCGTCGGCACCGAGGTGTCGAAGACGGTGCGGAAGGTGACGCCGCCTTCCGCACGCGGCATCGCGTAGTCCATGAAGCTGCCGGTCACGAGCTGGCTGCTCTCGGCGTCGTAGACCACTTTCTCGCAGAGCGCCTGGCCGATGCCCTGCACCGCGCCGCCGTCGACCTGGCCCTGCACGATGGCCGGGCTGACGACGCGGCCGATGTCGTTGACCGACGCGTACGACACGATCAGCGTCTGGCCGGTCTCGGGATCGATCTCGACCTCGCAGACATGGCAGCCGTTCGGCCAGGTCGGCCCGTCGATCGTGGTCGACGAATCGACGTGGATGCGGGCGTCGCCCTGCTTGCCGGCCAGCGCGAAGAGATCGATGCCGAGGTCGGTGCCGACGACCGTGTAGCGGCCTTCGCGGTACTCGATGTCGGCGGCGGCGGCTTCGAGCGCCTCGGCCGCGAGCGACTTGCCGAGATCGACCGTCTTTTCCGAGGCCACCTTCACCGCCGAGCCACCGGTGAAGAGCGAGCGCGAGCCGGCGCTGCCGAAGCCGTTGCCGCGGTCGGTGTCGCCCTGGACGATGCGGATCTTCTCGAGCGGCACGCCGAAGGTGTCGACCGCGAGCTGCGCGTAGCTGGTCTGGATGCCCTGGCCCATCTGCTGCGTCGCCGAGTAGATCTCGATGAAGCCGTCGGGCGTGACGTCGATGCTCACCTTCTCCTCGAAGGCGTTGCCGCCGGTCCATTCGAGGAAGGTGGCGATGCCGCGGCCGCGCAGCTTGCCGCGCGCTTCGCTCTCGCGTCGACGCGCGTCGAAGCCGTTCCAGTCGGCCAGCGCCAGGCCCTGGTCGAGGATCTTCGCGAACTGGCCGCAGTCGTAGGTCTGCGCCAACGCGTTCCTGTACGGCATCTGCGCCGGCGCGATCATGTTGCGGCGGCGCAGCTCGGCCGGGTCGAGCTTCATCTCGCGCGCCGCCGCGTCCATCAGCCGCTCGATGACGTAGATCGCCTCGGGCCGGCCGGCGCCACGGTAGGCGCCGGTCGGCGTGGTGTTGGTGAGCACGGCAGAGATGTGGAGATCGACCGTCGCGATGTCGTAGATGCTGGTCGAGACCCACGGGCCGATCATCAGCTGGATCGCGACGCCGGCCGGCGCAGCGTAGGCGCCGACGTTGGCGAACGAGCGCACCCGGAGCGCCAGCACCTTGCCGTCGGCGTCGAGCGCGAGCTCGGCGTGGCTGACGACGTCGCGCCCTGCCGAGGCCGAGAGGAACTCTTCGCTGCGGTCGGCCTGCCAGCGCACGGCACGCTGCAGCGAACGCGCCGCGAACGCGACGGCGATGTCTTCGGGATACGGACCCGTCTTCATGCCGAAGCCGCCGCCCACGTCGCCGACCAGCACGTGGACCTGCGTCTGCGGCAGGCCGATCGCCGCCGCCACACCGGCAGCGACGGCCGTCGGCATCTGGTTGCTGATGCGGATCTCGATCCGCCCGCTGGCCGCGTCGCACGAGGCGACGATGCTGCGCGGCTCCATCGACGCC
>CAZZVH010000129.1:0-9001 GCA_964657365.1 uncultured Burkholderiaceae bacterium | reverse complement strand
CGCGGCCGCGGCCTGGTCGAGATCACGTCCGCCGTCGTCGCCTGGCTCGACGCGCATCCGGTCTCGACCGGCCTGCTGACGCTGTTCATCCGCCACACCTCGGCCAGCCTGCTGATCCAGGAGAACGCCGATCCGGACGTGCGCGGCGACCTCGATCGCTTCTTCGCGCGGCTGGTGCCCGACGGCGACGCGCTCTTCCGCCATCGGGACGAAGGGCCCGACGACATGCCCGCGCACGTTCGCGCCGCACTGACCGCGACGCAGCTGTCGATTCCGATCGACGCCGGACGGCCCGTGCTCGGCACCTGGCAGGGCATCTACGTCTGGGAGCACCGCCTGCGGCCGCACCGGCGCGAGGTCGCCCTGCACCTGCTGGGCGCGGCCGCGGACTGACTCATCGCCCCGGCGACGTGCCCGGCTGCGCTTCGTCGGCGCAACGCTCGATCCGCGCTGCGCGTGCTGTCGGCGTGTCGTAACGCGCGCTGTCGTCGTCCGGCCGCTCGCGCAACAGGCGGACGACCGCGGCCAGTGCGCGCCGGCCCGCCACGGTCGGCGCCAGGGCGCGTGCGGCCCAGCAATCGACGGCGGCTTCGTCCGATGTGTTCAGCGCGACATGTCCGTACTCGTGCACGAGATAGAAGGTCTCGGCGCCCGGGTTCCTGCGCCGGATCAGCGCGACGACACGCGGACAGACGTAGATCGTGGGCGGATCGAGCCGCGTCACGGCGACGTCGCCGCCGGTGTCGTCGCAATCGTGGATCACGGGCACCGCCGCGAGGGATCCGGTGGGCGTCCAGGCTGCCGGCGCGCTCACGGCCGGGTCGGCGCAGAGAGCCGCGACGAACGCGGCGGCGAGCAATGCCGCGCCGCCGGCACGACGGTGCGGCTCAGCCAGGGCCGCGCCGTTCGATGCGGCCATCCGCATGCCGCGCGAAGCGGGTCGGGTCGGCGCCGTGCACGGGCGCCGGATCTGGCCACGGCCAGCCGCCGAAGCCGGTGCGACGGTAGTCGGCGAAGGCCTGCTTCAGCTCCTGCTCCGTGTTCATCACGAACGGGCCGTACTGCGCCACGTGCTCGCCGATCGGCCGGCCTTGCAGCATCAGGCACTCGGACGCCTCGGCGCCGTTGTGCAGTTCGGCCGGCTGCCCCGCGCGCAGCTCGACCGCCACCTTGTTCTCGACGGCCGTGCCGTCGATGGTCATGCCGGCGCCCTTGAAGACGTGGAGCTTGCGTCGCGTCCGGGCGCCGCTCGCAGCCGGCAGGGTCCAGCGCGCACCTGCCTCCATCTTCAGGGTCCAGATGGCCAGGTCGGACTCCGGCTGCGCGGCCCACGAATCCGGCGGCGGCGGCAAGGGCTCGGCCGCTTCACCGACCGACAGCCGGCCGGCGATGCAGGACACGACGGTCGTCCGTCCATCGGCATCGGCCATGCGGCGGTGCGGGATGTCTTCCGACCAGAGCATCGTGAAGTGCGGATCGGCCATCTTGCTGCGCGCGGGCAGGTTGAGCCAGATCTGGAACAGCTCGAGCGGGTTCGCCGCGGCGCTGTCGAGCAGGGGAAACATCTCCGCATGGACGATGCCGCTGCCGGCCGTCAGCCACTGCACGTCGCCGCCGCCGAAGCGCGCTGCCGCGCCGAGCGAATCGGAATGGTCGGTCAGGCCCTTGCGCACGATGGTCACCGTCTCGAAGCCGCGGTGCGGGTGCGAGGGGAAGCCCGGCACGGTGTGGCCGTGGTACATGCGCCAGCCGTCCTTGCCGGCGAAGTCCTGGCCGAGGTCGCGTCCGGCGAGCGATGCCGCCGGGCCGAACGCGCCGTTGCCCTTCGGATAGGCGTCGTCGTGATAGACGCAGAACAGGAACGGGTCGATCGTCTCCCAGGGGAAGCCGAGAGGCTCGACCTTCAGGACGGCGTGCGCAGCGGTCGACATCGACGAATCTTGAAGTCAGCGGAATCGGGGCATCGTACAGAGCGTCGCTGGCCGGATCTTCAGCCGGGCGCGCCGGCCCAGCACGACGCGTCGCGCGGCAGGGGCAAGGCCGGCAGCATCTGCGCCCACAGCGCCTCCCAGACCGGCCAATCGTGGCCGCCCGGTGCGGTGAACACATGACTGGCAGGCAGGGCGGCCGCCAGCATGCGGTCGCTGTATTCGAAGCGGTCGCCGAGGCCGTAGCCGAGGTAGAGACGCGGCTCAGGACGACGAGCCGACTCGCGTTGCAGCCACTGCCAGAGCGCGACGTCGATATCTTCCGGCAGCGACGCCGCCAGCGGCCAGCCGGCCAGGCCTCCGGACGCGTCCACCGAGATGGTGACGCGGCGTTCGCCCAGGTAGGGCGCGATGGCCACGGTGCCGGCGAGTGCCGGATCGTTGGCCGGCGCAGTCGCGGAGTGGAGCAGCGCACCGTAGCCGCCGATCGAGATGCCGACCAGCCACACGTCGACGTAGCCGTGCGCCCGTGCCGGCACCAGCACGTCGGCGCGCAGGCGGTCGAGGATGCTGCGCTCGCTGTAGTAGCCCAGGTGCGCGTCGACCAGCGCGATGTCGGCGGCGACGTGCTGCCGGCGCACGCGGTCGACGAAGCCGTGCGACAGGTAGTCTTCGGGCACCGAATACGAGCCCGGCAGGAACACGAGCAGCGTGGTCGGCGCGACGGCGCAGCCTGCGGCCAGCGACACCGAGCGCATCGGCACAGAGGTCGGCCGCCACAGGCCGCAGCCGCTCAGCGACAAGGCCAGGGCGAAGAGGACTGCCCATGCCGCGCCCGGACGGCGCGACGGCGATGCAGACGAACCGGCCAACAGCGAACTCGCTCTCGAACGCAACGGTCTTCGACGCCGGGCGCCAGGCGCCCGACACCTGACGTCTAGGTCGCCGCTGCCGCCTTCTTCGTCTTGGGCGCCGGCGCGGGAGCCGGCGCCTCCGCCACGACGGGTGGCGCGGCCTCGACGAGCGCCGCGGTGGCTTGCGCCTTGACGAGCGCGGCTTCGGCGTGGCGCAGGGCGAATTCGATGCGCGGGCGCCAGGTCATGGCCAGCGCGTTGTTGCCGAGCGAATTCTTCGCCGAGCCGATATAGCTCTCGAGCGACAGCACGGACAGCAGGTCCAGCTTGGCGACGAGCCCCGACTCCTCCTCGGAAGTGAACGGGTCCATGGGTGTGGCGATGACGTCTTTGTGCATACCGGACCTTAGTCGATTTCCGGCCTCCGGTCGGACAAAGCCTTCACCAGCAGCATCGCCGCCGACGCGCTGAAGGCCGCGGCAGACAGCGGGCTGGCCGCCGCGAGGCTGGCGACGCGTTGCAGCGCCTGCGGGCTCACCTGCTCCACGAAGCGCGCGAGCTCGACGATCTGCTCGCTCGTGAAACGCGCCGCGTCGTCGATCGAGATGCCGGAGCCGCCGCGATCGACCACGAACAGGAAGCGCGAAAACGCTCCGGCCGCGACCGCCACGAGCCCCAGCGAGCTCAGGGGCCGCACCATGCAGGCGACCAGCTTCGCGCGCAACGGACGGTCGGCGGCGGCATACAGGCGGGCGATGAGCCGCGGCACCAGCACGGTCCGCCGCGACTGCAGGCGGGCCGGAGCGGCCTCGTGTCGCCGTGGTGTCGGCAGCGACGCCGTGTCGGGCCGGGTGGTCATGGGGTGACGCTCCAGGGTCTTGGGTTCGCGGAGTCTGCGACTGCAATGTGTCGCTCGTGTGGACAACCCTGTCGGCCATGGTGAGATGGCCTGCAGAAACGCGACGAGGCGATGTCCTACACGGCCGCTTACGTTCGGAAGGAACCGCACACAAGACGGACACGCGTCGATTCAAGGATCAATGCTGTCCAGTGCGCCCTGCCCTGGCGAGAAAGGGTTCGACCATGCGCCTGCCCAGAGTCAGCTTGATCCTGCCGGTCTTCAACGACATCGATCACCTGGAGACGCTCCTGGCGTCGCTGCAGTCGCAATCCGAGACGGCTCTCGAGATCATCGCCGTCGACGACGGCTCCAGCGATGGCAGCGTCGCGTTGCTGGATGCCGCGGCGCGCCGCGATCCGAGATTCATCGTGCTGCGGCAATGCCACCGGGGCGTCTCGGCAGCACGCAACCTCGGCCTGGAACGCGCCCGCGGCCGCTGGATCGCCTTCGCCGACAGCGACGACTGGCTCGACCGCGACGCCCTGCGGACCTGGTGCGATCTCGCCGAGACATCGCGTGCGGACCTGCTCGTCGGCAACGGCTTCAGCTTTTCCGGCGTGGCGGATCCGGGTGCATCGACCGGCGCGCGCCTGCTCCAGCATCAGCCGTGGGGCCGCGTCGTGTCGGGCGCGGAATGGATCCAGCACGCGGTCGCGAAGCAGGAGTGGCCGCACTACGTGTGGCTGCAACTGGTCCGCCGCGACCTGCTGGCAGCGCAACGAACCCGCTTCGTCGAAGGCATGGCCAACCACTCCGACATCCTCTGGACGCTCGACGTGGCCCTGGCGGCGAACCGCGTCGCGTTCTGCGCCGAGCCTCTCTACGGTTACCGCGTCAATCCGGTGTCGCTCAGCCGCAACCCGTCGCTGCAGGCCGTGAGCCAGCGCGCGCGCAGCTATCTCATCGCCCTGGATCGGTTGCGCGCGACCGCCGCCGAACGGCAGCGCGATCGCGGCCTGTGCGACGCGCTGACCCGCAGCACCTGCATGCAGGCCAGGAATTTCCTGAGCCTGCTGCGCAAGCGCCTGCCCGACCCTGCGGTGCAACGCGAGCTGGCAGGCCAGTTTGTCGCCCAGGGCTTCATCGGCATGATGTTTCGCGGCGCCGTCGACGTGCACGACTACCTCGTCGTCCTGCGCTCGTGGCTGTTCCTGCGCCGCTGCCTGAGCCGGGCGGTGGAGACGACGGCGGAGGCAGGCCGCCGCCTCGCCTGACGGCGGCGCCGCGGAAGCGGCATGATCCGGATCGGGCCGCGCCCTGCGGTGCGACAAAACGAGGAGCCTTGCCATGCGCCGACGGCCACTGTTGCTGCTGTCCCTGATGACATTCCTGTTCGCGCCGCTGGTCGGCGCGGCCTCGCTGCCCTACGACGAGTCGGCCGATGCGAAGGCCACGGTCCGGCAGGCGCTGAGCGCCGCCGCGAGCGACCAGCGTCCCGTGCTCGTGATCTTCGGCGCCAACTGGTGCGAGGACTGTCGCGCCCTGGACCAGGCGCTGAAGAGCGGCCGCAACGCGGAGCTCATCGCCGGCTCGTTCCGGGTCGTCAAGGTCGACGTCGGGCGTTTCGACCGCAACCTCGACCTCGACCGGACCTACGGCGATCCGATCAGGAAAGGCATCCCGGCGGCGGTGGTGCTGTCGGCCGACGACCGCGTGCTGTACGCGACGAAAGCCGGCGAGCTCGCAAACGCGCGGCGGATGAGCGAGACGGGCATCTACACGTTCTTCGAGGACGTGGTGCGGGCCTCGCACGACCAGCTCCGTCCCTAGCGGTTCGACGCCTGCCAGACCGTGCCGCGGCGGCCGCGCTCTCCGGAATGCGATCATCGCAACGACTGAACGTCCCTAACGCAGAAGAGACCACCATGCCCAAATCGCCGAAGCCGAAGAACGTCGACGCCACCAAGGCCCGCCGCCGCGCTCCGCTCGTCACGCCGACCGACCTGCGCCCGCAGGCCACCGTCGACATCTCGGCGGCCATGAACGGCGTGCTTGCCGACGTCTTCGCGCTCTATCTCAAGACCAAGAATTTCCACTGGCACATGAGCGGGCCGCACTTCCGCGACTACCACGTGATGCTCGACGAGCAGGCCGACCAGATCTACGCGATGACCGACCCGATCGCCGAGCGCATCAGGAAGCTCGGCGGCACGACGCTGCGCTCGATCGGCCACATCGGCCGGCTCCAGCGCATCGCCGACAACGACGCCGATTTCGTCGACCCGTCCGACATGCTGGCCGAGCTGCGCGAGGACAACAAGGTGCTCGCCGCCCGGTTGCGCGAGGCCCACGAGACCTGCGACGAGCACAACGACATCGCCACCGCCAGCCTGATCGAGGTGTGGATCGACGAGACCGAGCGGCGCACCTGGTTCCTGTTCGAGGCAGGCCGCCCGGGAGACGCGTCCGGCCGCTGAACCCGGCTCGCGGCAGGCAGATGGACGATCGTCGCGGCCTCGAGGACACGTCCGCGGAAAGCCGGCGGACGCTGCTGGAAAGCGATGCGCGTTACCGCGCGGCGCTGGTCGCCGGACGCATGGGATCGTGGGAAACCGATCTCGTCGAACGCACGCGTGTCTGGTCGGAAGAGGGGATGGCGCTGTTCGGCATCGCCCTGGCCGACGGCCGCGGCCGGGTCGGCGGCGAGGACGACGAGTACGTCAACGCCATCCACGCCGACGACCGGCACCTGGTGGCGCATTTCCACGGCGTCGCCGACCGCCAGGATTCGTTTCCGGCCGAATACCGCATCGTCCGCCCCGACGGCGCCGTGCTCTGGCTGGCCGGCCGGGGCCTGGTCGTCGCGCGCACCGGCGACGGCCTGGCCCACCGCATCGTCAGCATCATGGCCGACGTCACCGACCGGCGGCGCGCCGAGGACGGCCTGCGCATCGAGCGCGAGCGGCTCGACCTGGCGCTGCAGGCCGGCCAGATGGGCGTCTGGGATCTCGACCTGCGCCACGGCACTCTCTGGTGGTCGCGCCACACCTACGGCGTGTTCGGCGTCGACCCGGCGAGCTTCGTTCCGGATCAGGTCTCGGTCGCCGCGCTGATCCATCCCGAGGATCGCGAGACCTTCCTGCAACGCCGGGCAGAAGCGATCCTGCAGCGTCGGCCGTTCATCCACGAGTTCCGGGTCGTGCGCGGCGACGGCACGGTCGCCTGGATCGGCCACCGCGCCCAGACCGAGTACGACGCCGCCGGCACTCCGGTGCGCACCTTCGGCACCGCCGTCGACATCACCGAGCGCAAGGCCGCGGAACACGCGCTGCGCGAGGCCGATCGCAAGAAGGACGACTTCATCGCCACCCTGGCGCACGAGCTTCGCAATCCGCTGGCGCCGATGCGCAACGCGGTCGCGCTGCTGCGCCGCGACGACCTGTCGGCGGCGCAGGCGGCGACCTGCCGCGACGTGGTCGACCGGCAGGTCGCGCAGATGGCGCATCTGCTCGACGACCTGCTCGACGTCTCGCGCATGAGCCGCGGCCGCTTCGAGCTGCGCCGCAGCCCGCTCGAGATTTCCGCCGTGATCGCGCAGGCGGTCGAGATCGCCCAGCCGCTGATCGACGATGCCGGCCATGCGTTCGCGGTGCGGTTGCCGGAGGCCGCGCTCCACGTCGAAGGCGACCTGACCCGGCTCGCCCAGGTGTTCTCGAACCTCCTGCTCAACGCCGCGAAGTACACGCCGGCCGGCGGCCTCCTCGCGATCTCGGTGCAGGCGGCGGGCAGCGAGGTGGTCGTCTCGGTGACCGACAACGGCATCGGCATCGACGCTGGCCATCTTCCGCACGTGTTCGAGATGTTCGGACAGCTGGAATCGGCGCTCGACCGTTCCCGGGGCGGCCTTGGCATCGGCCTCTCGCTGGCGCGCCGGCTGGTCGAGATGCACGGCGGCAGCATCGCGGCCGCCAGCCCGGGCGCCGGCCTCGGCAGCGAGTTCGTGGTCCGGTTGCCGCTGTGCCGGCCGGCCACGACGACGCTGCCCGGAGACCGGCGGGCCGAGAGCCCCGCCGGCCGCTGCCGCGTCCTCGTCGCCGACGATCTGCGCGACAGCGCCGACACGCTCGGCCTGCTGCTCGAATCGATGGGCCACTTGGTCCACATCGCCTATGACGGCGCCGAGGCGCTTCGGCTGGCGGAGACGTTCCGACCCGACATCGTGCTGCTCGACCTCGGCATGCCGAAGCTCAACGGCTTCGATGCCTGCCGCCACATCCGCGCCCAGCCATGGGGCTCCCGCATGGTGCTGGCGGCGCAGACCGGCTGGGGCCAGGCCCAGGACCGGCAACGGACCCGCGAAGCCGGCTTCGACGCCCATATCGTCAAGCCGATCGATGCCGATGCCCTCGAGGCGCTGCTGCGATCGGTCGGCGGCCGATCGCGCGGAGCGGCGCCCCTTCCGACGACGTGAAGCGGTGCCGGCGGCTTCGTTTCCGACCAGCCTGCTTGCAAAGTCCACAAACGGCTGCAACTTTCACGGTCCGTCGGGCTCTGAAATTGCTTGTCAACCTATACTGGGGAAGCTCTGTGCGTGGATCGGTCGAATCGCCTGCGGGCCTGAATGAGAAGGGGTCGTTCATGGGGGTCAAACTCAAGGTCGCGGGTTGGCTGGTGCTCGGCGCCGTCGCCGGCGCACTGACGACGCTGCAGTTCGAGGCCTCGGCGCGCAATTCGGTCTCTTCCCTGCCCATCGAGGAGCTCCAGCAGCTCGCCGCCGTCTTCGGCATGGTCAAGTCCGACTACGTCGAGCCGGTCGACGAGAAGAAGCTGATCAGCGACGCCATCGGCGGCATGGTCGCCGGGCTCGACCCGCACTCCCAGTATTTCGACAAGAAGAGCTTCAAGGAATTCCGCGAGGCGACCACCGGCCGCTTCGTCGGCATCGGCATCGAGATGGGCATGGAAGACGGCCTCGTGAAGGTTGTCACGCCGATCGAGGGCTCGCCTGCCTTCCGCGCCGGCCTGAAGAGCGGCGACCTGATCACGAAGATCGACGACACGCTGGTCAAGGGCCTGACGGTCGACCAGGCTGTCAAGAAGATGCGTGGCGAGCCGAGCACGAAGGTCGTGCTCACGGTCTTCCGCAAGAGCGAGGGCCGCACCTTCCCGGTCGACATCGTCCGCGAGGAGATCCGGCTGCAGAGCGTGCGCGCCAAGATGATCGAGCCCGGCTACGCGTGGGTTCGCGTCAACCAGTTCCAGGACCGCACGGTCGAAGACTTCACGACCAAGGTGAAGGAGCTCTACAAGCAGGATCCGAACATCAAGGGCTTCGTGCTCGACCTGCGCAACGACCCGGGCGGCCTGCTCGAGGGCGC
>CAZZVH010000128.1:0-9005 GCA_964657365.1 uncultured Burkholderiaceae bacterium | reverse complement strand
ATGAAGCCCGGAACGTTGGTCGACACCAGCGACTGCAGCACCGCCAGCTTGGCGTAGAAGCCGACCGTCGGCGGAATGCCGGCGAGCGAGAACATGAAGACGGCCATCAGGCCGGCGAACCACGGGCTCCTGCGGGCCAGGCCCTTGAAGTCGTCGATCGACTCGGCCTCGTGGCCGGCGCGCGACAGCAGCATGATCATGCCGAACGTGCCGAGCGACGTGAGCACGTCGGTGACGACGTAGAACATCGCCGAGCTGTAGGCGTTGCTCGCCGAGACCGTGTTGCCGCTGACCACGCCCGGGCACAGGCCGAGCAGCATGAAGCCGATCTGGGCGATGGTCGAGTACGCCAGCATGCGCTTCAGGTTCGTCTGCGCCATCGCGGCCAGGTTGCCGAGCAGCATCGAGCCGACCGACAGCAGCACCAGCATCTGCTGCCAGTCGGGGGCCAGGCCCAGCATGCCCTCGACGAGCAGGCGGATGGTGATCGCGAAGGCAGCCAGCTTCGGCGCGCCACCGACGAGCAGCGTCACGGCCGTCGGTGCGCCCTGGTAGACGTCGGGCACCCACATGTGGAACGGCACGGCGCCGAGCTTGAAGGCGAGCCCCGAGACGACGAAGACGGTGCCGAGGATGAGCACGGGCCGGCTGATCTGCCCGGTGCCGATGGCCTTGAACACTTCGCTGATCTCGAGCGAGCCGGTGGCGCCGTACATCATCGACAGGCCGTAGAGCAGGAAGCCGCTCGCCAGGGCGCCGAGCACGAAGTACTTCATCGCCGCCTCGGTCGCGGGAATGCTGTCGCGCCTCAGGGCGACCAGCGCGTAGAGCGAGAGCGACATCAGCTCCAGGCCGAGGTACACGACCAGGAAATTGTTGGCCGCCACCATCACGAGGATGCCGAGCAGCGAGAACATCGAGAGCGTGAAGAGCTCTCCCTTCAGCATGTCCCGGTCGGCCGCATAGGGGCGGGCATAAACGAGCGAAACCATCATTGCCAGGGTCGAGAACAGCCCGAGCAGGTGCCCCATCGGATCGGCAACCACCATGCGCTGCATCGCGTACAGCGTGAAGCCGGCGTAGAAATAGTAGAGCTGCAGCAGGGCGACGAGGAACAGCGATCCCTGCGTCAGGCAGTAGGTCAGCAGGCGCTGCTGGTCTTTCACCCACAGGTCGGCCAGGGCGACCACGCAGGTCAGCACCAGCAGGGCGATTTCGGGGAAGACGGCGGACCAGTTCATGCGTGGCTACCGGGCGATCTTCGTGGTGGCGACATGCCGGAGCAGGTCTGCCACGGAAACGTGCATCACGTCGGTGAACGGCTTCGGATAGATGCCCATCGCGAGCACCGCCGCCGCGAGCACGCCCAGCATCGCGAACTCGCGCGGGTTCACGTCCTTCAGGGCCCGGACGTGGGCGTTGGCGATCGGCCCGAAGTAGACGCGCTTGACCATCCAGAGCGTGTAGGCGGCGCCCCAGATCATCGTCGACGCCGCGATCGCGGCGATCCAGAACTTGAACTGCACGGCACCCAGGATGACCATCCATTCGCCGACGAAGCCGGCCGTGCCCGGCAGGCCGCAGTTGGCCATCGCGAACAGCACGGCCAGTGCGGCGAACTTCGGCATCGTGCTGGCGACACCGCCGTAGGCCGAGATCTCGCGCGAATGGACCCGGTCGTAGAGGACGCCGATGCAGAGGAACATGGCGCCCGAAACGAAGCCGTGCGAGACCATCTGCACGATCGCGCCCGACGTCGCGATCTCGCTCCCGCGCCCTTGCGCATCGAACATGAAGAAGCCCAGGGTGACGAAGCCCATGTGGGCGATCGACGAGTAGGCGACCAGCTTCTTCATGTCCTGCTGGACCAGCGCGACCAGGCCGATGTAGACGACGGCCACCAGCGACAGGCCGATCATGAGCCACGCGTACTGGTGGCTCGCGTCGGGTGCGATGGGCAACGAGAAGCGCAGGAAGCCGTAGGCGCCGAGCTTCAGCATGATCGCGGCCAGCACCACCGAGCCGCCCGTCGGCGCTTCGACGTGGGCGTCGGGCAGCCAGGTGTGCACCGGCCACATCGGCACCTTGACCGCGAAGGCGAAGAAGAAGGCGAAGAACAGGAGCGCCTGCGCATCGAGCGACAGCGGCAGCCGGTGCCAGGCCAGGATGTCGAAGCTGCCACCCGACTTGTAGTACAGGTAGATGATCGCGATCAGCATCAGCAGCGAGCCGGCCAGCGTGTACAGGAAGAACTTGAAGGCCGCATAGACCCGCCGGGGCCCGCCCCAGACGCCGATGATGAGATACATCGGGATCAGCGTGGCCTCGAAGAACACGTAGAACAGCAGGCCGTCCATCGCCGAGAACACGCCGACGAGCAGGCCGGACAGCACCAGGAACGCGCCCATGTACTGGTTGACGCGCTCGCTGATCACCTGCCATGCCGAGACGACGACGATCACCGTGATGAAGGCCGTGAGCAGTACGAACCAGACCGAGAGGCCGTCGACGCCGAGCAGGTAGGAGACGTTGAACCGGTCGATCCAGCGATGCCTTTCGACGAACTGCAGCGCCGACGTGGTGGTGTCGAATCCGGTGACCAGCGGAATCGTGACGAGGAAGCTCAGCACCGAGCCGGCGAGCGCCGACCAGCGCACGGCATTGGCGCGCGCGTCGGTGCCGAAGGCGAGCAGCAGCACACCCGTGAGGATCGGCAGCCAGATGGCGAGGCTCAGCAGAGGCATGTGTTCAGCGGCCGATCAAGGTGCCGAGGAACGGCCAGAGCTGCCACGTCATCAGGCCGATGACCCCGATGATCATCACCAGGGCGTACCAGTACAGATAGCCGCTCTGGAACGCCCGCGTCGATCGGGCGATGCGGCCGACCACGCCGGCCGAGCCGTCGATGACGACGCCGTCGATGAAGCCGACGTCGCCACCCTTCCAGAACGCCTTGCCCAGGAGCACGGCGCCGCGCGACAGCACGTTCTCGTTGAACCAGTCGACGTAGTACTTGTTGTCGAGGATCGTGTAGAGAAATGCGAACCGGCGCTGGATCGCCGCCGGGATGTCCGGACGCTTCATGTAGAAGAACCACGACACGACGACGCCTGCGAGCGCCAGCCAGAAGACGACGCCGGTCACGGAGTGCAGCGCCATGCCGAACGCGTCGTGCCAGTCGCGGCCCAGCTCTTCCATCGCCGGGTGCTGCTCGTTGAAGACCACGATCGCATCACGGAAGAAATCGCCGAACAGCATCGGCCCGATCGTCAGGAAGCCGATCACCACCGACGGGATGGCCAGCAGCACCAGCGGCAAGGTGACGACCCAGGGCGACTCGTGCGGGATGTGCACGTGCCCGTCGTCATGGGCGCCGGGCTCGACGATGGTGGCGTGCGCGGCAGCACCCTCGCCTTCCGGGTGGTCATGGTCATGGTCGTCGTGCGCCCCGGCGTCGTCGTGCGATTCCGGCGGGAACGGCTTGTCGCGGAAACGGTCCGGTCCGTGGAAGACCAGGAAATACAGGCGGAACGAATAGAACGCGGTCACGAAGACGCCGATCAGCACGGCGGCGTAGGCGAAGCCGGCGCCGTACAGGTGGCTCGCGTGCACCGCCTCGATGATCGAATCCTTGGAGTAGAACCCGGCGAAGAACGGCGTGCCGATCAGCGCCAGGGAGCCGACCAGGAACGTGATCCACGTGATGGGCATGTACTTGCGCAGGCCGCCCATGTTGCGGATGTCCTGGTCGTGGTGCATGCCGATGATCACCGAGCCGGCGGCGAGGAACAGCAACGCCTTGAAGAACGCGTGCGTCATCAGGTGGAAGACCGCCACCGAATACGCCGAGGCGCCGAGCGCCACCGTCATGTAGCCGAGCTGCGACAGCGTCGAGTAGGCGACGACGCGCTTGATGTCGTTCTGGATGATGCCGAGGAAGCCCATGAACAGCGCCGTGATCGCGCCGATCACGAGCACCACGGACAGCGCCGTGTCGGAGAACTCGAACAGCGGCGACATGCGCGCCACCATGAAGATGCCGGCGGTCACCATGGTCGCCGCGTGGATCAGCGCGGAGATCGGCGTCGGGCCTTCCATCGAGTCGGGCAGCCAGACGTGCAGCGGGAATTGCGCGCTCTTGCCCATCGCGCCGATGAAGAGGCAGATGCACGTGACGGTGATCAGGTGCCAGTCGGTGCCGGGGAAGCCGAGCTGCGCCAGCGCCGGGGCGCGGGTGAACGCCTCGCCGTAGTTGAGGGTGCCTGCGTAGGCCGCGATCAGGCCGATGCCCAGGATGAAGCCGAAGTCGCCCACTCGGTTGACGATGAAGGCCTTCATGTTGGCGAAGATCGCCGTCGGCCGCGTGAACCAGAAGCCGATCAGCAGGTACGACACCAGGCCGACCGCCTCCCAGCCGAAGAAAAGCTGCAGGAAGTTGTTGCTCATGACGAGCATGAGCATCGAGAACGTGAACAGCGAGATGTAGCTGAAGAAGCGCTGGTAGCCCGGGTCGTCGACCATGTAGCCGACCGTGTAGACGTGCACCATCAGCGAGACGAAGGTGACGACCACCATCATCATCGCCGTCAGGCCATCGACCAGGAAGCCGATCTCCATCTTCAGGCTGCCCGACGTGCCGGGATTTCCGACGACCAGCCATTCGTAGAGCGTCGCGTTGAAGCGGGCACCGTCGACGGCGACTGCATAGAGGACGTACGCCGACAGCGCGAAGGCGATGGCGACACCCAGGATCGTCACCCAGTGCGCACCGGCGCGGCCCACTTTCCGGCCGAACAGGCCGGCGACGAGCGAGCCGATCAGCGGCGCGGCCGGGATGGCGACCAGCAGGCTGGCGGGAAGGGTTGCGGCCATGCCTGGTCAGCCCTTGAGCG
The DNA here is from genome assembly GCA_964657365.1 of uncultured Burkholderiaceae bacterium. Taxonomy (GTDB): domain Bacteria; phylum Pseudomonadota; class Gammaproteobacteria; order Burkholderiales; family Burkholderiaceae_C; genus Schlegelella_A. Next base: position 4,113 of record CAZZVH010000128.1, on the reverse strand, counting down.
AGTCGAGCTCGTCGACGGCGATGGTCGAGCGCGTCCGGAACAGCACGACCAGGATCGCCAGGCCGATCGCCGACTCGGCGGCCGCGACGGTGAGGATGAAGAACACGAACACCTGACCGGCCATGTCGCCCAGGTAGTACGAGAAGGCGACGAAGTTGAGGTTGACGGCGAGCAGCATCAGCTCGATCGCCATCAGCAGGACGATCAGGTTCTTGCGGTTGAGGAAGATGCCGATGACCGACAGCGCGAACAGGATCGCGCCGACGGTCAGGTAGTGGCCGAGAGTGATCGGGCCGAGGCTCATCGCGGCGCCCTCAACGTCGATCTCCCACCGGCTTCGCGGCGTCGCTGGCGGCGTCGCGCACGATGCCTTCCGGCTTCATCTGGACGATGCGGACGCGGTCGGCTTTCTTCGCCTTGACCTGCTGGGAAGGATCCATGTGCTTGGAGTCCTTGCGGGCGCGCAGGGTCAGCGAGATGGCCGCGATGATCGCGACCAGCAGGATCACGGCCGCGATCTGCAGCGGGTAAAGATAGTTCGTGTACGTCTCGACGCCGAGCAGCTTGGTGTTGCCGAGCTTGATCGCCGCCGCGCTGAGCGGGCGCGCCTCGGAGACGTAGAAGCCGGGAATGAGCACGGCCGCCATCTCGAGGGCGATGACCACGCCCACCAGCAACGCCACCGGAAAGTGCTTCCAGAAGCCGACGCGCAGGATCGCCGTATCGATGTCGAGCATCATGACGACGAACAGGAACAGCACCATCACCGCACCGACGTAGACCAGCACCAGCGCGATCGCCAGGAACTCGGCGCGCAGCAGGATCCAGATGCACGCGGCATTGAAGAACGCCAGCACCAGGTAGAGCGCGGCATAGACGGGGCTGCGCGCCGTGATGACGCGAAAGCTCGCGAACAGCAGCACGAACGAGAAGACGTAGAAGAGCGCGGTGGCGGAAGTCATGGCATCGGAGGGCGCACGTCGGCACGCGCCGCCTGGTTCGGGCGGCGCGGCGTGTCAGCGGTATTTTGCGTCCGCCTCCTTCGCTGCCGCGATCTCGGGCTCGTAGCGGTCGCCGACCGCGAGCAGCATGTCCTTCGTGAAGTAGAGGTCGCCGCGCTTCTCGCCGTGGTACTCGTAGATGTGCGTCTCGACGATCGAATCGACCGGGCAGCTCTCTTCGCAGAAGCCGCAGAAGATGCACTTGGTGAGGTCGATGTCGTAGCGGGTCGTGCGGCGGGAGCCGTCGTCGCGGACGTCGCTCTCGATGGTGATCGCCAGCGCCGGGCAGACCGCCTCGCACAGCTTGCAGGCGATGCAGCGCTCCTCCCCGTTCTCGTAGCGGCGCAAGGCGTGCAGGCCGCGGAAGCGCGGGCTGAGAGGCGTCTTTTCTTCCGGATACTGGACGGTGACGTTCTTCGAGAGAAAGTGGCGCCCGGTCAGGCGCATGCCCTTCAGCAGCTCGCCGAGCATGAAGCTCGAGATGAAATCCTTGATCGGTGTCGCTTGCGCCATGCTCGCTCTACTTCCAGATGTTCCAGGGCGACTGGATCACCAGCCCGACGACGACCAGCCAGATCAGCGTGACCGGGATGAAGATCTTCCAGCCGAGCCGCATGATCTGGTCGTAGCGAAACCGCGGGAACGTCGCACGGACCCACAGGAACATCGTCGCGATGACGAAGGTCTTGGCGAACAGCCAGAACCAGTTCCAGAACCACATCGACGAGACGATCCACGACGGCGTGTCCATGCCCACGATCGAGAACGAGATCGGCGACATCCAGCCGCCGAGGAACATCACCGAGGCCAGCGCCGAGACCAGGATGATGTTGGCGTATTCGGCGAGGAAGAACATCGCGAAGGCCATGCCCGAGTACTCGACCATGTGGCCGGCGACGATCTCCGATTCGCCTTCCACCACGTCGAACGGCGCGCGATTGGTCTCGGCGATGCCGGAGATGATGTAGACGACGAAGATCGGCAGCAGCGGCAGCCAGTTCCAGCTCAGCACCGTGACGCCGTGCTCGGCGAAGAAGCCGCGGCCCTGGCCGAGCACGATGTCGGTCATGTTCAGGCTGTTCGACACCATGAGCACGACGACCAGGCAGAAGCCCATCGCGATCTCGTAGCTCACCATCTGTGCCGAGGCGCGCAACGCGCCAAGGAAGGCGTACTTCGAGTTGGACGCCCAGCCGGCGATGATCACGCCGTAGACCTCCATCGACGTGATCGCCATCAGGAACAGCAGCCCGGCGTTGATGTTCGAGAGCGCTTTTTCCGGCCCGAACGGAACGACCGCCCAGGCCGCGAGCGCCGGCATGATCGTCATCACCGGGCCGAGGAAGAACAGCGCCTTGTTGGCCGCCGTCGGGACGATGATCTCCTTGAAGATCAGCTTCACCGCGTCGGCGATCGGCTGCAGCAGGCCGAACGGCCCGACACGGTTCGGGCCCGGCCGGATCTGGCTCCAGCCGATCGCCTTGCGCTCCCACAGCGTCAGGTAGGCGACGGACAGCATCAGCGGAATCAGCAGGCAGACGATCCGGACGACCGCCCAGACCGTCGGCCAGGCGACGCCGAAGGTCGATGTGCCGAAGCTGGTGATCGAATCGATCATCGTCGTCGTCGGCTCAGGCGGCGCTCGCGGCGGCAACGCCGGCCGCCTGCGAAGGAGCGGCCAGGGCGATCTCGACGTCGCCGAACATCGGCCCGAGCGCCGACGTCAGCGGATGGCCGGCGGGAACGCGGATCACGTTCGACGCGAGCGACGCATCGACGCGTGCGGGCAGCACGATGGATGCGCCGCCCTGGGCGATGCGAACCGCTGCGCCGTCGACGATGCCCAGCTCGGCGGCCAGCTCGCTCGGCACGCCGACGGACGGCGGCCGCGCATCGGCGCTGAGCTGCAGCGCGCTGGCGCGACGGACGACCGCGTCGGTCGCGTAGATCGGCACGTCGGCGATGCGCTCGAGGCGACCCCCGCGTGCCGGTGCCGTGGCAGGCTGGCTGGCGGCTGCCACGACAGGCGCACGCAGCCTCGCCGCGAGTGCGTCGACATCCCCCAGCGCCTCCGTGCGCACCTCGTCCGACGTCTCGAAGCCGAAACCGGCGAGGCCGAGCAGGTTGCCGAGGACGCGCAACACCTTCCATGCCGGTCGCGCATCGCCCAGCGGCTTGACGGCCCCGTGGAAGCTCTGGATCCGCCCTTCCGCATTGACGAAGGTGCCCGACGTCTCGGTGAACGGCGCGATCGGCAGGAGCACATCGGCGAGTTCGTCGCCAGGCGCCGGCTTGAACGACGTCAGCGACACCACCATCTCGGCCCGCTGCAACGCCTTCGCCGCGGCAGCGCCGTCCGCGGCGTCGAGCAACGGCTCGGTCTGGAGGAGAACGAACGCCTTGAGCGAGCCGTCGTGGCCGAGCATCTCGGCAGCGCTCGCGCCGCCCGGCCGGGCGTCGACCAGCTGGGCACCGAGCGCGTTGCCGCCGTCGCCAAGCCAGCCGAAAGTGGCCCCCGTCTGTTCGGCGATCCAGCGCGCCAGCGACTCGATGGCCGCGGCCTGCGGATGCTGCACGGCCGCCTGCCCCAGCAACACGGCCTTGCGTTCGCCGCTCGACAGCGACGCGGCGATGGCCTTGGCGTCGTCGCCCGGGACACGGTCAGCGGCGACGCCTGCAGGCAGCGGCACGCTCTTCGCGCCAGCGAGCTGCGTGGCGACGTCGGCCAATGCATCCAGCCAGCCACTCGGGGCCACGGCGATGCTCGACGCCATCGGCATGAGCCAGTCGTCGCGCAGCGCGTGCAGGCTCATCACCTTGCAACCCGACCTGGCGGCCTGGCGGATCCGTTGCGCGAAGAGTGGATGGTCCTTGCGGAGGAAGGAGCCGACCACGAGCACGCGCTGCAGCGTCGACAGCGAGGCGATCGAGCGGCCCAGCCAGCGCGGTGCGGCGCCAGCCGATGGCTGCGGGACTGCCGGAGCTTCGCGCAGGCGCGTGTCGATGTTCTCGCTGCCCAGGCCGCGCACGAGCTTGGCCAGCAGATGCAGTTCCTCGACCGTCGAGATCGGCGAAGCCAGTGCGCCGATGCTCGCGGCGCCGTGCTCGACGG
>CAZZVH010000127.1:0-9062 GCA_964657365.1 uncultured Burkholderiaceae bacterium | reverse complement strand
TCGCACCTCGCCGAAGCAGCGTGCGCCCGGCACGAAGACGTTGTCGCCGACCTTGTGTCCGGCATCGGGCCCGGCCGCCGTGACCCGGCCCACCGATTCGTAGCCCGGCACGAGCGGATAGCCCATGCCCGGGAAGCTCGGCATCCTGCCGGTCCAGAGCAGCTTCTCGGTGCCGGTACTGATGCCGCTGTAGTCGATCTCCACCACCAGATCGCCGGCCGACGCGGGCGTCAGATCCAGGGTGCTCAACGCCAGGTGCTCGGGCCGCTCTAGAACGACTGCAAGTGTCTTCATGCTCACAGTGTCATCTTAAGCTGACTGTTCAACGTGTCAACTGATGTTTACGTCCGGCGTGCTGGGGTTTTCGACAATGGCCGACGCGCGGTGACGATGCGTACCTGCAACGGCATGTCGGTCGGCACATGTCGGACGTCGACGAATCCTGCGTCCCCGAGCAGCTGCGCGATGCGCCGGTGCGTCCTCGGCCGGCCGCTGCCCATCGCCAGCAGATACAAGCCGAAGTAGGCGTCGCCCATCGCCTCGGCGCCGGGGGTCTGCGCCATCGGTTCGGCGACGATCAGCTGGCCTCCGGGCGGCAGGGCGTCGTGGATCTTGCGGAGCAACAGCGCGGCCTTGTCGTCGTCGTGATCGTGGAGGACGCGGATCAATGTCGCCGCGTCGGCGCCGCGTGGCAGCTCGCCATCGAAGAAGCTGCCACCGACCGCGTCGGAGCGTGCGGCGATGCCTTCGGCGGCAAAGCGCTGCCGGGCCCGTTCCGCGACGGCGGGAAGATCGAACAGAACGACACGCAGCCCGGGCGTCCGGCGCGCTGCCTCCAGGAGAAAGGTGCCTTCGCCGCCGCCGACATCGAGCAGGCAGGCGCAGCGATGCAGCGGCACCGCAGCGAGGATCTCGCCCGCCACCAGCGGCTGCGACGCCGACATGAGTGTCGAGTACGAGGCCACCTGCTGCGCGTCTGCCGTCGCCGGGTCGGCGCTCGCCGCGTACGACCAGTAGCGCGACAGGCGGCCCGTCCCGGTGTCGCCGCGCAGCAACGCGACCGGATCGGCGAGGTCGGCGTACAGCAGCGCGTGGTGCTCGACCATCGCGGCGACGGCCGCATTGCCGACGATCGGCGCGCCCAGCGCACCGAGCCCGAACATGGCGCCGCGCCGCTCGACGAGGCGCAACGACACAGCAGCCGACAGCAGCCGCTCCGCGGCATCGACAGGCAGACCGAGCCGCGGCGCGAGCGCGTCGAGCGTCTGCGGGCCTGCGGCGAGGATCTCGAACAGGTGCAGGCGCACGCACGCCACCAGGACCTGCGAATAGACGAAGCCGGCGACGAGATCGAAGACCTGGCCGGCGCGCCGGCGGGCGATGCCGCGCGTCGGCGGGAAGCGGGCGGCCCAGCGCCGGAACGAGGGGCTGGTCAGGAGGCGATCGCGGAGTGCTTGCCAACGGTGACGCCAGCCGCTGGCCGGCGTGGCCACGACGTCGGGCAGGTCGATCAGTGCCGCCATACGGAGACGCGATCCGCAGTCACCGCGTCGACGGATCGCGCCGCACGACGGACGCCACGCGGCTGGGGCGCATCACGCGGCCATGCGTTCGAGTTGCTCCGACCAAGCCTTGGGAACGAGCCGCTCCGATTCCACCTGCACCAGCGCGCGCAGATGCGCCGCGCCGTGGCACGACGGGATCGCCGCTGCGCAGTCGACGACCAGCGCGTCGAAGCGCCGCACCGCCTCGCGCACGCCGAACTCGCGTGCGACGCTCGGCCGCCCGAGGGCGACGTCGCGACCGGTCGGCTTGCCGATCGCCTCGGCATCGGCGGCCGCGTCGCGGATGTCGTCGGCCACCTGATAGGCCTCGCCCAGCCATTCGCCGAACGCGCGCCACGGTTCGGGATCGGTGCCCGCCGCCTGTGCCCCGGCCATCGTCGCGGCAGCGAACAGGGCGCCGGTCTTGGCGCGCTGGTAATCGGACAGGTCGACCTGCGGCTCGCACTCCCAGGCCTGGCCGGCGACGATGCCGAACGGCATGCCGACGCCACGGCCGATGAGGCCGAGCAAGGGCGCCAGGCTGGCCGGCGATTCCGCGGCGCCATGGGCGAGCGTCTGGAAGGCGAGCACGATCAGCGCGTCGCCGGTGAGCACGGCCACGCGTTCACCGAAGGCGCGGTGCACGGTGGCGGCGCCGCGGCGCGTCGGTGCGTCGTCGAAGCACGGCAGGTCGTCGTGGACCAGCGATGCGCAATGGAGCAATTCGATCGCCGCCGCCGCTGCGTCGGCGAGCATCGGATGCCGGTCGCCGCAGGCCTGTGCGACGGCGATGCAGAGTTGCGGCCGGATGCGCGCTCCGCCCGGAAACACCGCGTGTCGCACCGCCGCCGACAGCAGCGGCGGACAGCCCTGCCTGTCGCCGATCGAGACCGCCTGCTCCAGTGCCTGCTGGATTCGCGCCATTGCCTGCAATATCGTCTCCTCGACGTGTGGTTGTAAACAGAAGTTGTCGAACCGATGTGTCAAGTAGGATAGACACATGCACCACCAGCGTCAATTGACGGCCACCCCCGGGTCGGGTGCGTCGCGGGCGGCGCCGGTGATCGTGGTGGGAGCGGGCATGGGCGGGCTGGCGGCGGCCGTCGACCTGGCGCGGCGCGGCGTCGACGTGCTGGTGCTCGAGCGCGCAGGCACGCCCGGCGGCAAGCTGCGCGAGACGCGCATCGGCGGCCAGGCCCTGGATGCCGGCCCGACCGTCCTGACCATGCGCTGGGTGCTCGACGCGCTTTTCGATTCCGCCGGCACCGCGGTCGACGCGCATCTCGGCCTGCGCCCTGCCGACACGCTCGCCCGGCACGCCTGGAGCGTCGACGAGCGGCTCGACCTGTTCGCCGACATCGATCGCTCCGCCGACGCGATCGATGCCTTTTCGGGGCCCGGCGAGGGCCACCGCTACCGGGATTTCTGCAAGCGTGCCGCGGCCACGTACCGCACTCTCGAGGCGCCGTTCATCGAGGGAGCGCGGCCGACGCCCTGGTCGCTCACGGCGCGCGTCGGCTGGCATGGCCTCCCCGGCCTGATGCGGATCTCGCCGTTCACGACCTTGTGGTCGGCCCTCGGCGAGCACTTCCGCGACCCGCGCCTGCGCCAGCTGTTCGGGCGCTACGCGACCTACTGCGGCTCCTCGCCCTTCCATGCTGCGGCGACGCTGATGCTGGTGGCGCACGTCGAGCAGCGCGGCGTCTGGCTGGTCGACGGCGGCATGCACCGGATCGCCGAGGCGCTGGCCGCGCTGTCGAGCCGCCTCGGCGCCTCGATCCGCTACGACACGCACGTTCGCGAGATCGTCGTGCGCGACGGCCGCGCGGTCGGCGTGCTGGTGAGCGACGGCGGCGGATCGTCGGGCGACACGTTCGTCGCCGCCGATGCGGTGCTCTTCAACGGCGACGTCGCCGCGCTCGGCGCGGGCCTGCTCGGTACCGGCGCGCGCGCGTCGGCAGCCGTCGTGGCGCCTGCGCAGCGCTCGCTCTCCGCCGTCACCTGGAGCATGGTCGGCCGCTGCACGGGCTTTCCACTGCAGCGCCACAACGTGTTCTTCGGCCGGGACTACCGTGCCGAATTCGACGCCGTCTTCGAGCGTGGCCGCGTGCCCGACGACCCCACCGTCTACGTCTGCGCGCAGGACCGCGCCGATGCGGCCGCCCCGGTCGAAGCGGGTGCCGACGAACGATTGCTCTGTCTTGTCAACGCGCCGGCACTCGGCGATTCGGCGCCTCTCGACGCCATGGAGATCTCGCGATGCACGCAACGGATGACGAGCACGCTGCAGCGCTGCGGCCTGCGCATCGAGAGCGACCCGTCGCGCACGGTGACGACGACGCCGAGCGATTTCGCGCGGCTGTTCCCGGGCAGCGAGGGAGCGCTGTACGGCCGCTCCTCGCACGGCTGGATGGCCTCGTTCAGCCGGCCGGGAGCGCGCAGCCGGATCTCCGGCCTCTACCTCGCGGGCGGGACGGTGCACCCGGGTCCGGGGCTGCCGATGGCGGCGCTCTCGGGCCGGCAGGCGGCGGCGAGCATCCTGGCCGACCGGGCCGCGGACCGGTCTTCGACGGCCCGGTTCCGCACTCCGGCTACGCGTGGTGGTATGTCGACGCCCTGAGCGACGACGGCCGCTCCGGCCTGACGGTGATCGCCTTCCTCGGCAGCGTCTTCTCGCCCTACTACGCCTGGGCCCGGCGACGCGGCCCGGCCGACCCGCTCGAACATGCGGCGATCAACGTCGCGCTGTACGGCGCCGGCGGCAGGCGCTGGACGATGACCGAGCGCGGCGCCCGCCACGTCGCACGTGACGCCACGTCGCTGCGGATCGGCCCGAGCTCGCTCGCGTGGGACGGACGCACGCTGACGATCGCCATCGACGAGGTCACCGCGCCGTGGCCGCGGCGCGTGCGCGGTGTCGTCCGCATCACGCCCGACGCCTTGCACGACGAGAACTACGCGCTCGACGCCGCCGGCCTGCACCACTGGTCGCCGATCGCGCCGTGCGCGCGTGTCGAGGTCGACCTCGAACCGCCCCGAAGCCGCTGGCGCGGCCATGCGTACGTCGACAGCAACCAGGGCGCGGTGCCGCTCGAGCGCGACTTCACGCGCTGGCACTGGTCGCGTGCCCGCACCGCCGACGGCGGCACGGCCGTGCTCTACGACATCGCGCGGCGCGACGGCAGCGAGCGATCGCTGGCCTTGCGCTTCCACCCCGACGAGGCCCGCGCCGTGCCGTTCGACGCGCCGCCGCGCGTCGCGCTGCCGGCCTCGCGCTGGCGTGTCCGCCGCGAGACGCGCAGCGATGCAGGATCGAGCGCGCGCGTCGCCATGTCGCTCGAAGACGGCCCGTTCTACGCGCGCTCGGTGGTCGGCTCGCGCCTGTTCGGCCAGCCCGCCACGGCCGTGCACGAAAGCCTCGATCTCGACCGCTTCGCGTCGCCGTGGGTCCAGGCGATGCTGCCGTTCCGGATGCCGCGCCGGGGGTGACGCCGGCCGCGGGCGATCCGCCTCGCGACGCAGCGCGTCCTCAGGTTCGATCGTTGGTGGTGTCGCGCGATGCCGGTGGCGTGTCGAGGTCCGACGACGCCGGCCCTGTCGGTCGACTCGCGGACGCTGCCGACACTGCCGCGGCTTCCGCGTCGCGTCGACGTTCGCGCCGGAGCGACATGAGCTCCCACACGCCCCAGCCCACCGGCACGACGAAACCGAGCACGACTTCAATGGCGATGAGCGGCATCGGCGTGGCTCGCGCGCGGTGCTGCTCGACCCGTGCCGCGTGAACCGCTGCGCCGTCAGCGCACGCCGTCGACGTAGCCCAACCGGTCGCGCCGCTCGAGCCGATCGAACAAGTCGATCAGCCAGACGACGCGGCCGTCCGCGGGTGGCTCCACCTGCGATCGCTGCGCCACTGCGGCGTCGACCAGGAAGCGCGTCGCCGGCGCGGCGGCGAGGGTGCGGTCGAGCGGCGGCCGCAATGCGAGCAGCGACCGCCCGAGCAGGGCGGCCTTGCGGGCCGGCGCCACGACCGCCCGCGAATCGACTGAATTGCAGGCGCGACGCGCGACCTCGTGACCGATCTCGGCATAGAGGTAGCGGGCCGCGTTGATGCCGACCCGGCAGTCGAGCGGCAGCTCGGCGACGCCCGCCGAGGCGCGTGCGTAGAAGATCTCGGCTTGCGCCAGCAGCCGGTCGACGAGGCCGCCGATGCGGGCATCGAAGGCCGGTGCGGCGAGCCAGGCATCGGCATCGATGCCGGCCTCGCGCAACCAGGCCAGCGGCAGGTAGACGCGGCCGTTGCGCGCGTCCTCGCCGACATCGCGGGCGATGTTCGAGAACTGCATCGCGACGCCGAGGTCGCAGGCGCGCGCCAGCGCTGTCGCGGAGCGCACGCCCATCACCAGCGCCATCATGGCGCCGACCGCGCCGGCGACGCGCGCGGCGTAGTCCTGCAGGTCGGCCAGCGTCTCGTAGCGGCGGCCGGCGGCGTCCCAGGCGAAGCCGTCGAGCAGCGCCTCGGGCAGCTCGCGCGGGATCGCATGGCGGTGCACGACATCGAGGAAGGCGCGGTCGACCGCATCGCCCGACGGCTCGCCGCGGTAGACCGCGTCGAGGCGCAGGCGCAGCGCGGCGAGCACGGCGTCGATGCGCTCGGGCGGCGCCGAATCGATGGCGTCGTCGGCGACGCGGCAGAACGCGTAGAGCGCGCAGGCCGGCGCACGCACCCGGCGCGGCAGCAGCCACGACGCCGCGAGGAAGGTGCGCGAGCCGTTGGCCAGCATCGCCTTGCAGGCGTCGAGATCGGCCGCCGCCAGCTGCGGAGCGCGACGGGCCGCGACCGCGGGCTCAGGCGCGCGTGCGTAGGAGAGCGTCTGCATGGGGAACGACCTTGTCGAGAATGCGGGCCGACGACAGCACGCCGGGAAGCCCGGCGCCCGGATGCGTTCCGGCGCCGACGAGATAGAGGCGATCGATGTCTTCGCTGCGGTTGTGCGGCCGGAACCAGGCGCTCTGCGTCAGCACCGGCTCGAGGCCGAAGGCGGCGCCGCGAAACGACGAGAGCCGGTCCTGGAAATCCTGCGGCGTGAGCAGTCGCGATGTCGCGATCTGCGAACCGAGGCCGGGCAGCAGCCGTTCCTCGAGGCGCGCCTGGATCGCCTGGCGATAGGTCTCGCCGACGCTCGCCCAATCGGTGCCGCTCTGCAGGTGCGGCACCGGCGAAAGCACGTAGAAGGCGTCGCAGCCGGGCGGCGCGAGGCTCGGATCGGTGGCGGTCGGGCGGTGCAGGTAGAGGCTGAAATCGTCGGCCAGCACCTTGCGATCGAAGATGTCGCCGAGCAGCTCGCGGTAGCGCGGCCCGAGCAGGATGGTGTGGTGCGCCACGTCGTCGTACTGCCGGCGCGTGCCGAAGTACCAGACGAACAGGCTCATCGAATAGCGCGCCTTCTCGATGCGCTTGTCGGTCCAGCGCTTGCGGTGCTCCGGCGCGATCAGATGACGATAGGTCCAGGCAGAGTCGGCGTTCGAGACGACCACGTCAGCCGCGATCGCCTCGCCGTTCTCCATGCGCACGCCGGTGGCCCTGCCCTGCTCGACCCTGATCTGCGCGACGCCTTCGCCGCAGCGCACCGCGCCGCCCTGGCCTTCGATCAGGCGGACCAGCCCCTTGACCAGCGCGCCGGTGCCGCCGATCGGGAAATGCACGCCCCAGCGGCGTTCGAGGAAGGCGATCAGGCAATACACCGACGTCGTCGCGAACGGATTGCCGCCGACCAGCAGCGACTGGAACGTCAGCACGACGCGCAGCCGCGGGTCGCTGACATGCTTGCAGGCCATCGACCAGACGGTGCGGTAGCCCTCGAGGCGGATGAGGTCGGGCGCGACCTTCGCCATGTCGGTCCAGGCGCTGAAGGGCTGGTCGCCGAGCTCCTCGAAGCCGACCCGGAAGATCTCCTCGCTGGCCTTCAGGAAGCGCTCGTAGCCGGCGACGTCGCCGGGCGCGAGGCGGCCCACCTCGGCGCGCATCGCCTCCGCGTTGCCGGTGTAGTTGAACGACTCGCCGTCGTCGAAGACGATCCGGTAGAACGGATCGACCGGCTGCATCACGACGTCGTCGGAAAGCTTCCGGCCGGCCAGCGCCCACAGCTCCTCGAACAGGAACGGCGCGGTGATCACCGTCGGCCCGGCGTCGAAGGTGAAGCCGTCCTGCCGGTGCACGCACGCGCGGCCGCCGGGGGATTCGAGCTTTTCCAGCACGCTGACGCGGTAGCCGCGTGCGCCGAGCCGGACGGCGGCGGCGAGCCCGCCGAAGCCGCTGCCGATGACGATGGCGTGGGGGCGCCGGTCGTCCTGGCCCACGCGCGGCCGTAGCGGCTCGACTGTCAACATTGCCTGATCCTAGATATGTCAGATGAATCTGACAAGTCGTGCGATCCGCAGGTGGCGCATCGTGCCGGCTCAATCCCCGGCCGGCAAGGCATCGCAGCAGCGGGCAATCGCCTCGGCGGCGAGCTCCGGGCGCTCCTCGTGGGCGAGATGCCCGAGACCGGCGAGACGCTCGACACGGGCGTCGGGCAGCAGCCGGGCGATGCGATCCGCCTGGGCCGGCGGCACGTTGCGATCGTTGCTCGCGGCGAACAGCCGCATCGGCACGCGCAGCCGCGGCAGGTCGTGCTGCAGCGTGTCGAGATCCCAGTTCGCCATCATCGCCAGCGCGCCGGCGACGTGGGCCGGGCTGCGCACGAGACGCGCGTACAGCGCCGCGCCGCGCGCGTCGAGGCTCGAGCCGGTGCCGTCGAGCAGGCGCCGCACGGTCACCGGGTCGCGACCGCGGGCGGCCGCGATCTCCGCCGCCAGGGACGTCGAGGCGAGGAACCGGGCGACCGGCGAGAACACGCGCAGCAGGCCGCCGAACGGCACGAAGGCGCCGTTGAAGCTGACGATCACGTCCGGTGAAAGCCTGGCGTCGAGCGCCATGCGGGCGAGCAGCGCGGCGCCAGCGGAATGGCCGACGGCGACCACAGGCATGTGCTGCAACGTCGCGAGCAGAGCCTCGATCGCCCGGCCCATGCCGCCGAGCGACATGCCGTCGCCTGTGGCCTGGTCAGTGAACCCATGGCCCGGAAGATCCGGCACGACGACGGTGAAGCGCTCGGCCAGGAGCGGCGCCACGTCACGCCACGAATGCGACGACGCGCCGAGGCCGTGCAGGAGCAGCGCGACCGGGCCGCTGCCCATCGTCTGCACGTGCCAGCGCAAGCCGCCGGCGTCGACGAAGCGGCTGGCCGCGCGGTTCGGCCAGTCGGCGCCGTCGACGTTCCAGTCGAGCCGCGCGAGCATCAGCGCGCCGTGGAAAGCGCCGGGGCCGCCTGGCGAACCGCGGCGGAGAGCGTCGCCGCTTCGGCATGCGGCAGGAACAGGTAGCGGCCGCCCATCAGGCCCGCCAGCTCGCGCGCCAGCGGATGCGGCTGCGTCGAGGTGTCGACGAAGACGATGGCGGCGCCGCACGCGCGCAACGCG
>CAZZVH010000126.1:0-9082 GCA_964657365.1 uncultured Burkholderiaceae bacterium | reverse complement strand
TTGATCGGCCATGGGCTTCCTTGGGTGTGCGGACGAGCCCTGCAGCCCGAAGGCGGGGCGAGCCGGTCCACTCGGTCATGGTGCGACCAAACCACCCGGTCCCAGCCCCTGAAATGCAGGGCGAATCGCACGCAGATCGCCGCTTCGTGCCACCGCCGACAATCCGCCACCCATGAACCACCGTTTCGTCGAGGCGTTCTACTGGGTCGCGACGCTGAAAAGCATCACCCGCGCGGCCGAGAAGCTGAGCGTGACGCAATCGGCGATGTCGAGCCGGATCTCGGCCCTGGAGGACGAGCTCGGCGTCATGCTGCTCGACCGCCGCGACCGCCAGTTCCGGCTCACCATCGCCGGCATGCGCTTCCTCGTCCACGCGCAGCGGCTGCTCGAGCTGCACCGCGAGGTCAAGGCCGAGATGGGCTCGGGCGGGGACGAAGCCGTGCCGCTGCGGCTCGGCGCGATCGAATCGGTGCTGCATTCGTGGCTGATCCCGTGGATCGAGGTGCTGCGCAAGGAACGGCCGACGCTGGCCCTCGAGCTGACGGTCGAGACCACGCCGATGCTGCTCGAGCAGATGCGCCGCGGCACGCTCGACCTGGCGTTCGCCGCCATGCCGGCGTCGGACGAGGGCGTGCGGACGCGGGCCCTGCCGGCGATGGAGATGGTGTTCGTCGGCAACGCGACGCTGCAGAAGCGGAAGAACTGCAGCCTCGCCGAGCTCGCCGGCGCCGACCTGCTGACCTTCCAGCGTGGCTCGCATCCGCACGTCGCCTTGCTCGACCTGTTCCGCCACGCGAAGCTGGAGCCGAAGCGCGTCCACAACGTCTCGTCGATCTCGGCCATGACGCAGCTGGTCGAGGGCGGCTTCGGCATCGCGACGCTGCCGCGCAGCGCCGCCAAGCGCCTGTTGCCGCACCGCGAGCTGCGCCTGCTCGTGACCGAGCCGCCGTTGCCGCCGCTGCCGGTGTTCGCGAGCTACCGGCCGGATGCGGCGCTCCACTCGGTCGAGGCGATCGTCCGCTCGGCGCTCGCCTTCATCGCCGAGACCGAGCCTGCCGCACCGGTAGCGGGCGGCAAGAAGGGCGGCGCACGAAAACGAGCACGCACGCCCCAAGCTGCAGCATCGAAAAAATCGATGAAGGGATCGGAATAGTTTCTGCTTGATTCGCGTCGGCGACGGCCGACACAATCGCCCCGTGCCGAGCTTTTCCCGGCGCGCATCACAGGGAGCGATTTCGATGACCACAGCGTTTGCACGGCTCAAGCTCGCGGCGGCCTGCGCCGTCCTAGGGATCACCGGCGCGGCGCACGCGCAGCAGGAAGTCAGGATCGGCGTGATCTACCCGTTGACCGGCGCAGCGGCGTCGAGCGGGGCCGAGATGAAGAACGCGCTGGAGCTGGCGGCCGACATCATCAACAACGGCGCCAAGGGCATCCCCGACCTGCCGTTCTCGGCCGGCGGCGGATTGCCGGGCCTCAAGGGCGCCAGGATCAAGCTGGTCTTCGCCGACCACCAGGGCAACCCGCAGACCGGCGCGACCGAGGCCGAGCGCCTGATCAGCCAGGAGAAGGTCGCCGCCATCGTCGGCGCCTACAACAGCAACGTCACCGTCACCGCGAGCCAGGTCGCCGAGCGCTACAAGATCCCGTTCCTGAATCCCGAATCGTCGTCGGCCTCGCTGACGGCGCGTGGCTTCAAGTACTTCTTCCGCACCACGGCTCACGACGACCTGTTCGTGCGCAACTTCTTCGAGTTCATGAAGGAGTTCGAGGCCAAGCGCGGCATCAAGGTCGGGCCGCTCGCCAGCATCAACGAGAACACGCTCTGGGGCACCGAGACGACCAAGCTCGAGGCGACGCTGGCGCCGGCCGGCGGCTTCACGATTGTCAAGCAGATCACCTATCCGGCCAAGAGCACGCAGCTCACCTCGGAAGTGCAGACGCTGAAGGCGGCGGCGCCGAAGGTGGTCATGCAGTCGTCGTACCTGGGCGACGCGCTGCTCTCGATGAAGACCTACAAGGAGCTCGGCTTCATGCCCGACATGATCCTGGCCAACGACGCCGGGTTCGCCGACACCGAGTTCGTCAAGACGCTGGGCAAGGACGCCGACTACGTGATCTCGCGCGAGGTCTGGGCGCTCGACCTGGCGAACAAGAACCCGCTCATCAAGCAGGTCAACGACCTGTTCCGCAGCAAGTACGGCATCGACTTCACCGGCAACTCGGCGCGCACCTTCACCGGCCTGATGGTGATGGCCGACGCCATCAACCGCGCCGGCTCGACCGATCCGGAAGCCATCCGCAAGGCGCTCGCCGCGACCGACATCCCGGGCAGCAAGCTCATCATGCCGTGGAAGGGCGTGAAGTTCGACGAGACCGGGCAGAACGTCTACGGCTCCGGCATCCTGGTGCAGATCGTGGGCGGCAAGTACCACACGGTGTGGCCGTTCAACGTCGCCTCCGAGGAGATCGTCTGGCCCATGCCGGCATGGGACAAGCGCTGAACGGGCGCACCTAGCGCTCCACACCGCGGCCGGAAGCGTTCAGCGCGCCCCGACGAGCCGACGCCATGACCGCGGACATCCTCCTGCAGACGCTCGCCTCGGGCGTGCTGATCGGCCTGATCTACGCGCTGGTGGCGATCGGGCTGACGATGATCTTCGGCGTCATGGACATCGTGAACTTCGCGCACGGCGAATTCATGATGCTCGGCATGTACTCCAGCTTCTGGCTGTTCGCGCTGTTCACGCTCGACCCGATGCTGACGCTGCCGCTGACGGTGCTGATGCTGTTCGCGTTCGGCATCCTCTTGTACAAGCTCGTGATCCGCCGCATCACCGACGCGCCGATGGTGAGCCAGATCTTCACCACCTTCGGCCTGATGATCCTGCTACGCGGCGTCGCGCAGTTCTTCTGGAAACCCGACTTCCGCTCGATCGAGAACTCCTGGGTGAGCGGCACCGTGAAGCTCGGTGCGTTCCAGCTCGGCCGGCCGCAGTTGGTCGCCGGCGCCGGCGCGATCGTCGTCACGCTGGCAGTCTGGTTCTTCCTCAACCGCACGAAGTGGGGCGCCGCCCTCGAGGCCACCGCCGCCGACAAGGAAGCGGCCCAGCTCATGGGCATCGATTCGCACCGGATGTTCGCGCTCGCCTGGGGCATCGGCGCGGCCTGCGCGGGGGCGGCCGGCGGCTTGTTGTCGACGTTCTTCCCGATCTTCCCGGAGGTCGGCGCGAACTTCATCCTGATCGCCTTCGTCGTCGTCAACCTGGGCGGCTTCGGCAGCATCAGCGGGGCCTTCTGGGCCGGCATCCTCGTCGGCGTGATCGAGGTCATGGGCGGGCTGCTGCTCGGGCCGCAATACAAGATGGCGGTGGTGCTGGTCGTCTTCCTGGCGGTGCTGATGTTCCGGCCGCAAGGACTGCGGGGCAAGGCATGAGCGATTCGACGATCGCGCCGACGACGGCACGCGGCACGCGCCGGACGGGTCTGACCGCGTGGGCCAGCGTCGCCGCGCTGGTGGTCGCCGTCGCGCTGCCGTTCGTCGTCACCGACGCATCGCGCGTCAACCTGCTGATCCTCGTCCTCATGGCGGCGCAGGTCGGCGTCGCCTGGAACCTGCTCGGCGGCTACGCCGGCCAGGTGTCGCTCGGGCACGCGGCGTTCTACGGCGTCGGCGCCTACACGTCGACGCTGCTGCTGCTGAAGTTCGGCGTCAATCCGTGGCTCGGCATGCTGGCCGGGGGCGTCGTGGCCGCGGTGCTGAGCGTCGCCTTCGGCTGGTCGTGCTTCCGCCTCAAGGGCCACTACTTCGCGATGGCGACGATCGCCGTCGGCGAAATCGTGCAGATCGTCTTCACGAACTGGGAGTACGGCGGCGCCGCGGTCGGCCTCACCGTGCCGATGGACCACGACGGCTGGGCCTGGATGGTGTTCTCGGACAAGCGCCCTTACTGCTGGATCGCGCTCGGCCTGCTGGTGCTGACGCTGGCCGCCACGGCGATCGTCGAGCGCTGCCACATCGGCTACTACCTGCGCGCCATCAAGGACGAGCCCGACGCGGCGCGCAGCATCGGCATCGACATCACACGCTACAAGCAGATCGCGCTCTCGCTCAGCGCCTTCTTCACCGCGCTGGGTGGCAGCTTCTACGCGCAGAAGGAGCTCTACATCGACCCGGGCTCGGTGCTGTCGACGGCGCTCTCGATCAAGATGGCGCTGGTCGCGATCCTGGGCGGCATCGGCACGCTGTTCGGGCCGGTCGTCGGCGCGGTCGTGCTGACGACGATCGAGGAGGTGACCCGCACCGTCTTCGGCGGCTCGGGCCGGGGCACCGACACGATCATCTACGCGGCGCTGATCATCGCCATCGCCGTGTTCTACCCGGGCGGCCTGCTCGGCTGGTACCGCGGCTGGTCGAGCCGCCGCCGCTCGCGCCGCGCCGCCGTGCATGCGCGCGAGGAGGCCCTGCGATGAGCCTGCTCGAGCTGCACGCGGTCAGCAAGCGCTTCGGCGGGCTGGTCGCCAACCAGGACGTGTCGTTCCACGTCGATGCCGGCCAGATCGTCGGCCTGATCGGGCCCAACGGCGCCGGCAAGACGACCGCCTTCAACTGCGTCGCCGGCTACTACGCACCGAGCGGCGGCAGCATCGTGCTCGACGGCAAGACCATCTCCGGCCTGCCGCCCGAGGCCTGCGCACGCGCCGGGATCGGCCGCACGTTCCAGGTCGCGCGCACCTTCACGAGCATGACTGCCGTGGAGAACGTGCTCACGGCGGCGTTGCTGCACCACAAGCGCGTCCCGGTGGCGCGGGTCGAGGCGCTGCGCTGGCTTGCGTTCGTCGGCCTCGAGCGCCTGGCCGAGCGGCCCGCCGGGAGCCTCACGATCAGCGAGCAGCGCCGCATGGCCGTGGCGCGCGCCCTGGCGACGCAGCCCAAGGTCCTGCTGATGGACGAAGTGATGGCGGGCCTGAACCCGAGCGAGGTGCGCGAGATGGTCGCCGTCGTGCTGGCGATCCGCGCGCGCGGCATCGCCTGCCTGATCGTCGAGCACGTGCTCGAGGGCATCATGCCGATCGCCGACCGCATCGTCGTGCTTGATCGCGGCGTCAAGATCGCCGACGGCACGCCGGCCGAGGTGTCGAGCGACGCCGCCGTGATCTCGGCCTACCTGGGCGACGAGTGATGGCAACCGCGTCCGCCTCACCCGCCGTGGCCGGCGCGACCACCGCCGCTGCGCTGGCGGTCGACGACCTGCACGTGAGCTACGACGGCGTGCCGGCCCTGAACGGCGTGACCTTGCGGGTCGAGCCCGGGCGCATCGTCGCGCTGGTGGGCGGCAACGGCAACGGCAAGTCGACGACGCTGCGTGCGATCGCCGGGCTCAACCGGGCCGATGCCGGACGCATCGACCTCGACGGCCGCTCGCTCGCCGGCGTGCCCGCGCACGACCGTGTGCCGCTCGGCCTCTCGCTGGTGCCCGAAGGCCGCCGCCTGTTCCCGCGCCTGACCGCGCGGCGCAACCTCGAGCTCGGCGCCTTCACGCGCACCAGCAGCGACGAGATCGCCGCCGGCATCGACGCGATGTACGCGCTGTTCCCGATCCTGAAGGAACGCGAGACGCAGCTGGCCGGCACCATGAGCGGCGGCGAGCAGCAGATGCTGGCGATCGCGCGCGGGCTGATGGCCAGGCCGCGCCTGCTGATGCTCGACGAGCCGTCGTGGGGCGTCGCGCCGAAGTTCGTCACCAAGGTGCTCGACGTGATCCAGCGCGTCAACGAGAGCGGCGTGTCGATCCTGCTGGTCGAGCAGAACCTGCACAAGGCACTCGGCATCGCCCACCACGGCTACGTCATCCAGACCGGGCGCATCGTCATGGAAGGCGACGCGCAGGCGCTGCTGCACGACGAGCAGGTGCGCAAGATCTATCTCGGGCAGTGAGCTCGAGCCCGCCATCGGAGTCATCGGAGTTCCCGTGAACAGCCAACCCACTTTCGCATCGCCGGCCGAGCTGCGCCTCGCCTGCCGCCACGGCGATTTCCGCGCCGCGACGGCCGGCCAGGCGCCGGGCCGCATCCAGGCCAACCTCATGATCGTGCCGAAGGCGCAGGCCTTCGACTTCATGCTGTTCTGCCAGCGCAACCCGAAGCCGTGCCCCTTGGTCGAGGTGTTGGCGCCGGGTGCCGTCGAGCCGGCCTGCGCGACCGGCGGGAACGTCGCCACCGACCTGCCCGGCTACCGCGTCTACCGGGGCGGCGCGCTCGCCGAAGAGCGGGTCGAGGTCGCCAGCCTCTGGCAGGACGATTTCGTGACCTTCCTCATCGGCTGCAGCTTCTCGTTCGAATCGGCGGTGCAGGCCGCCGGCGTGCGGCTGCGCCATGTCGACCAGGGCCACAACGTGGCGATGTACCGGACAGACATCGCCTGCGTGCCGGCGGGCGTGTTCAGCGGCGAGATGGTCGTCAGCATGCGGCCGATCAAGAGCCGCGACGTCGCCCGGGTCGTCGAGATCTCGGCGACGATGCCGATCGCCCACGGCGCGCCGGTCCACATCGGCCATCCGCACGCGCTCGGCATCGCCGACATCGCCGCGCCGGACTACGGCGACGCGGTCGAGATCCGCGACGACGAGGTGCCCGTGTTCTGGGCCTGCGGCGTGACGCCGCAGTGGGTCGCGCAGACGAGCCGCCTGCCGCTCTGCATCACGCACGCGCCGGGCAAGATGTTCGTGACCGACCGGGACGAATGAGATGGGCACCTCCACGAACGCCGCCACCGCCTCGCCGCCGTCGCCGCCCGCGCGATGGCAGTTCTGGATCGACCGCGGAGGCACTTTCACCGACATCGTCGGGAAGCGGCCCGACGGGTCGTTGACGACGCTCAAGCTCCTCTCGGAGAACCCGGAGCAATACCGCGATGCGGCGGTCGCCGGGATCCGCCGCCTGCTGGGCCTCGGCGCCGACGAGCCCGTCACCGCCGACCGCGTCGAGAGCGTGAAGATGGGCACGACCGTCGCCACCAACGCCTTGCTGGAGCGCAAGGGCGAGCCGACGCTGCTCGTCGTCACCAAGGGCTTTCGCGACGCGCTGCGCATCGGCTACCAGGAACGGCCGAAACTGTTCGAGACGCACATCGTCCTGCCCGAGCTGCTCTACGCGCAGGTGGTCGAGGCCGACGAGCGGGTGGGCGTCGACGGCGAGGTCGTGCAGGCGCTCGACGAAGCCGCTCTGCGTGCCGACCTCGCCGCGGCCCATGCGTCGGGCCTGTCGAGCGTGGCGATCGTCTTCATGCACGGCTGGCGCTTCACCGCCCACGAACTGATCGCCGAACGGCTCGCGCGCGAAGCGGGGTTCACGCAGGTCAGCGTGTCGCACCGCGTCAGCCCGTTGATGAAGCTGGTGGGCCGGGGCGACACGACCGTCGTCGACGCCTACCTGTCGCCGATCCTGCGCCGCTACGTCGACACCGTGGCCGCCGACATGCCCGGCGTCCGCCTCTACTTCATGCAGTCGTCGGGCGGCCTCGCGGAAGCGGGCGGCTTCCAGGGCAAGGACGCGATCCTCTCAGGGCCGGCGGGCGGCATCGTCGGCATGGTGCGGACTGCCGAGCTCGGCCTGGCCGACGGCAAGGGCACGCCGATCCACGTGATCGGCTTCGACATGGGCGGCACGTCCACCGACGTCAGCCACTATGCCGGCGAGTTCGAGCGCGCGTTCGAGACGCAGGTGGCCGGCGTGCGGGTGCGCGCGCCGATGATGGCCATCCACACGGTCGCGGCCGGCGGTGGCTCGATCCTCGCGTTCGACGGCGCCCGCTTTCGCGTCGGTCCGCACAGCGCGGGCGCGAATCCGGGGCCGGCGTCGTACCGGCGCGGCGGCCCGCTCACCGTGACCGATGCGAACGTCGCCGTCGGCAAGATCCAGCCGGCGTTCTTCCCGAAGGTGTTCGGTCCCGCCGGCGACGAAGCGCTCGACGGCGAGGTCGTGCGCGAGCGCTTCGCAGCGCTCTCCGCCGAAGTCGAACGGGCCACCGGCGTCGCCCGCTCGCCCGAGGCCGTGGCCGAGGGCTTCATCGACATCGCGGTCGGCGGCATGGCCAACGCGATCAAGAAGATCTCCGTGTCGCGTGGCTACGACGTCACCCGCTACACGCTGCAATGCTTCGGTGGCGCCGGCGGCCAGCACGCCTGCCGCGTCGCCGATGCGCTGGGCATGTCGCGCGTGTTCGTCCATCCGCTGGCCGGCGTGCTGTCGGCCTACGGCATGGGCCTCGCCGACCAGGCCACGCTGCGCCAGGCGGCGATCGAGCAGCCCCTGCTCACGGCAGGGCCGGCGCTCTCCGCGAAGCTCGACGAGCTGGCGCAGGAAGCGCAGACCGAGCTGGAACGCCAGGGCGTGGCGCCCGAGCACGTCGTCGTGCACCGGCGCGTCCACGTGCGCTACGAAGGCACCGATTCGGCGATCGTCGTGCCGTACGGCAACGGCGACGTCGATGCGGTGCGCGAGGCTTTCGAGACGACCTACCGGCAGCGCTTCGCCTTCCTGATGAGCGAGCGCCGCCTGGTCGTCGAGGCAGCCTCGGTCGAAGCGGTGGGCGCCGGCGATGCGCCCGCTGAAGCGCGCCACCCGCTCGAAGCGAAGGGTGCCGCCCCGGCGACCGCCCGCGTGCGGATGTTCAGCGAAGGCCACTGGCACGACGCGGCGCTGGTCGAGCGCGACGATGCGCGGCCGGGACACACCATCGACGGGCCCGCGATCGTCGCCGAACGCAATGCCACCACCGTCGTCGAGCCCGGCTGGCGCGCGCGCATCACGGCGCTCGACCATCTCGTGCTGGAGCGCGTCGTGCCACGGCAGGCGCGGCGCGCGATCGGCACGACCGCCGACCCGGTGCTGCTCGAGGTCTTCAACCACCTGTTCATGAACATCGCCGAGCAGATGGGCCTGCAGTTGCAGAACACCGCCTACTCGGTCAACATCAAAGAGCGGCTCGATTTCTCCTGCGCCCTGTTCGACACCGACGGCAACCTGATCGCCAACGCGCCGCACATGCCGGTGCACCTCGGCTCGATGAGCGAATCGATCA
>CAZZVH010000125.1:0-9085 GCA_964657365.1 uncultured Burkholderiaceae bacterium | reverse complement strand
CCCAGCCCCTTGGCCGAGGCCAGCGGTTCAAAGCCGGCCAAAAGGTAATTGAAGAGCGGCCGCACGGCGACCCACGCCGCCGAGCTCAACCCGCCGATCGGGTTGACCATGTAGCGCAGATTCATGTGGTTGCGCACCAGGGGCGAGAGCTGGCTGAACATCGCGAAGGACGCGAGCAGCGTGGCCGCGATCGCGGCCGAGAACAGCGCCGTGTTCTTCCACAGCTGCGGCCACCATGGCGTTCGCCGGACCGGCACGATCCACAGCACCACCGAAGGGAGCAGTGCGACCAGCAGGATGTCGGCGAAGAAGGCGAGGCCGAGCAGGTCGCGCACTTCGCGCGGGTCGGTCTGCATCGTGTTGGCGAGCATCGCCGAATCCATCACCGAGCCGAAGTTCAGCATGAAGTGCTGGGCCACGCCGGCGAGGATCAGGATCGCGATCCAGACCGGTTTCATCGCCCTGCCCCAGGCCGTCAGCGTCATCAATGCGATGGTCACCGCGAAGACGATGACGAAGGAGCCTGCCCCGAGGATCAGCGGGTCGACGCTGCCGCCGTCCTGCCAGAGCGCCCGCCAGAGCGCCAGGTTGCCGACCAGCGAGAGCCACAGCGCCAGGCCGACGGCGATCGTGCGCGGAGAACGCGGCGTGGCGAGCACCGAACGGATCCGCGGAGCCTGGCTCGACGGGCCGGCGAGGTCCGTGGCGACAGGTTCGGGCTTCGACGGGTCAGGGCTCGACATGGGGCGCGGCGACTGTACGCCAATGCCGGCCACGCGCCGCGATAGCAGGTCCGGAAACGGCGAGTCGCGCAGCGGCGGATCACCATAATGCGGCCATGACGATCGACGGCGATGCCGCCTACCAGGCCCTCCTCTCACGCGACGCCCGCTTCGACGGCCGGCTCTTCGTCGGCGTCACGTCGACCGGCATCTATTGCAGGCCGATCTGCCGCGTGCGCACGCCGTCGCGTCGCAACTGCCGCTTCTTCGCGACGCCGGCGCAGGCCGAGGCGGAGACGTTTCGCCCGTGCCTCAAGTGCCGCCCCGAGATCGCGCCGGGTCCGGGCCTCGCCTGGACCGTCATGGACGCGTCGCGCACCCTGGCGCGTCAGGCGTCGGCATGGCTCGACGACGGCATCGCCCGCGGCTTGCCGACCGGCGACGCGCGCACCGGCGCGACCACGACCCTGGTCGAGCTGGCCACGCGGCTCGGCGTCACCGACCGGCACGTGCGCCGCATCTTCTTCGCGGAGCACGGCGTGACGCCGATCCAGTACCTGCAGACGCGGCGCTTGCTCCTCGCCAAGCAGCTGCTGACCGACACGCGGATGCCGATCTCCGAGATCGCGCTGACGGCCGGCTTCAGGAGCCTGCGCCGGTTCAACGCGGCCTTCGCCGGCAGCTACCGGATGAATCCGACGCGGCTGCGACGTGCGTCGACGTCGGCAGGCGACACGCGCGCAGGCGCCGGCGACGCCGGCCGCCACAACGAACTCGAAGGCGAGCCGATCACGGTGACCCTCGGCTATCGCGCGCCGCACGATCACGCTGCCCTGCTGGCGTTCCTGTCGGCTCGCGCCATCCACGGCATCGAAGCCGTCGACGGCCTCGCCGTGCGGCGCAGCCTGCGCATCGGCGCCATCACCGACACCGGTCGTGGCGCGGGGTGTCCCGAGACGCGTGGCGGCGGCTGGCTCGAGGCCCGCTTCGTGCCCGCGGCTTCGAAGCTGCATCTCTCGTTCGCGCCCTCGCTCGGGCCGTCGAGCGGCGCCGTGATCGCAGCGGTGCGGTGCTGGCTCGACCTTGACGCGTCGCCGGCCACGATCGATGCCGCACTGAGCGCATTGCCCGGCGGCCCGGGCATCCGCCTGCCCGGCAGCGTCGACGGTTTCGAGCTCGCCGTGCGCGCCGTGCTCGGACAGCAGGTGACGGTGGCCGGTGCGCGGACCCTGGCCCGGCGCCTGGTCGAGCGCTTCGGCGACGATGTCGTGACGCCGTGGCCGGACATCGCGCGTGCGTTTCCATCGCCACGGGTGCTGGCCGCGGCCCCGATCGAACGGATCGCCGAGCTCGGCATCATCCGCAGCCGCGCCAACGCGATCCAGGCCATCGCCGTCGCCTGGCCGACGCTGCTGCCGCTGCTCGCCGGTGGCGCTGGCGATGCCGAACCGCTGGTCGATCGCCTGCGCGCGCTGCCCGGCATCGGCAACTGGACCGCGCACTACATCGCGATGCGGGCGCTCGGCTGGCCCGATGCGTTTCCCCATGGCGACGTCGCCGCGCTGAAGGCCATGCGCCAGCTGTTCGGCACCGGCTCGGCGCGCGCCGCCGACCTGCACGCCGATGCCTGGCGGCCCTGGCGCTCGTATGCGCTGCTGCGCCTCTGGCAGTCGCTCGCCGCACCG
This sequence comes from uncultured Burkholderiaceae bacterium, assembly GCA_964657365.1. Lineage (GTDB taxonomy): Bacteria > Pseudomonadota > Gammaproteobacteria > Burkholderiales > Burkholderiaceae_C > Schlegelella_A. The sequence goes on along the minus strand of CAZZVH010000125.1, from coordinate 6,678 downwards.
GCGCAAGCCGCTGTTCCACCACCAGGCCGGCAGCCCGCACCGGGCCGATCACGTTCCAACGGAGCTTCTCGATGACCACGACCGCACGCACTTCCACTCGTCGCTGCACCGCGCAGATGCGGTTCGATTCAAGGCTCGGGCCGATGCTGCTCGCCCGCACCGCCGACGGCCTGGCCGGCGTCTGGTTCGAGGCGCAGAAGCATCACCCGGCGCCGATCGATGCGCCGGAGGTCGACGACGACCCGCTGCTCTGCCGCGCCGCCGCCCAGCTGCGCAGCTACTTCGACGGCGAAGACGTGGCCTTCGACGTGCCGCTCGACCTGCAGGGCACGCCGTTCCAGCGCGCGGTCTGGGACCAGCTGCTGCGACTGCAGCGCGGCACGACCTGCAGCTACGGCGAGATCGCCCGACGCATCGAACGGCCCGCGGCCGGACGAGCCGTCGGCGCGGCCATCGGCCGCAACCCGGTCTCGGTCATCGTGCCCTGCCACCGCGTCGTCGGCAGCGCCGGCGGGCTCACGGGCTATGCCGGTGGTCTCGATCGCAAGACCGCGCTGCTGCACATCGAATCGCCCGTCGCCGCCTGACGGACGGCCTGCGGGCGCTCAGTCGATCGTCGGCGCAGTCGCGGCGGGCGGCACGTCGGCGTCGGCGGAGAAGCCACGCTGCAGCAGCAACCAGCGCCACTTCGACACGGCGCGGAAGGTACGCGTCACGCCGGCCGGCCCGGCGACCGGCACGCCGTCGGACATCTGCAGCGTGATCGAACGGAGCGCGTCGGCGTTGGCGGCGCAGACCCAGTTGCGGCCGTCCTTGATCGTGCACTGGTTGAACTTGCCCGATGGATCGTTGGTGCCGAGCGTCCAGAAGATCACTTCGTTGTGCGGCCCGAGGGCACGGTAGCGATAGCGCTGGCCGGGCATCAGCTTGCCGCCGCAGTGGCTGCCGGTCCAGGCGCCGTTGCGGCATTCGACCGTGTAGACGGTGCGCTCGCCCTGCATCGTCACGAAGTCGGAGGCCCAGCCGGCGAAGCACAGCAACGCCAGGATCGCGACCACGAATGCCCACACTCGAATCATCTGCAACGGCCCCTCGGCGCCCGGCGCGCGGTGCGGATTGTGCATCGGGCAGCGGCCCGTGAGGGCAGCGAAACCCTAGGCCTTCGGTGGCTGCACGGGCTCGTGTCCGGGCACCTCGTCGGGCTGGGGGACAGGTGTCGTCGTGCCGTCGTCGGGCTCGACCGGAAGCGCGTCGGGCTCCGGCTCGTCGGTCTGCGGAAGTCCTGGTAGGGTGGCCATGCGATGTCTCCGGATGCGTGTGGATGCTGCGGCCGGCTCAGCGCGAGGCCGGATCGAAATGCTTGCGCAGACCTTGCCAGCAGCGGTAGTAGTCGTCCTGCAGCTCGGCCGATTCGAGCGCCTGCCGGGTCGGCTGCCAGACGCGCCGGGCCTCGAACATGAAGGCCATCGTGTCCTTGATGACGTCGGGCTTCGAGAGATCGGCATGGCTCGCGCGCTCGAAGGTCCCGGCATCGGGGCCGTGGCCGCTCATGCTGTTGTGCAGGCTCGCGCCGCCCGGCACGAAGCCCTCGGCCTTGGCGTCGTAGGCGCCGTGCACGAGACCCATGAACTCGCTGGCCACGTTGCGGTGGAACCAGGGCGGCCGGAAGGTGTCCTGGGCGGCCAGGATGCGCGGCGGGAAGACGACGATGTCGATGTCGCTCACGCCCGGCGTGTCGGAGGCGCTGTGCAGGACCAGGAAGATCGACGGATCGGGATGGTCGTGGCTGATCGAGCCGATCGCGTTGAAGCGGCGCAGGTCGTACTTGTACGGCGCATAGTTGCCGTGCCATGCGACGACGTCGATCGGCGAATGGTCCATCCGTGCCGACCAGAGGTGGCCCATGAACTTCGCGACCAGCTCGTGCGGTCGGTCGACGTCTTCGTAGGCCGCGACCGGCGTCAGGAAATCGCGCGCATGGGCCAGGCCGTTGGAGCCGATCGGGCCGAGATCGGGCAGGCGGAAGTTGGCGCCGTAGTTCTCGCAGATGTAGCCGCGCGCCATGCCGTCCGGCAGCTCGACGCGAAAGCGCACGCCGCGCGGGATGACGACGATCTCCTGCGGCTCGGCATCGATCACGCCGAGCTCGGTGACGAAGCGGTGCCGGCCCTGCTGCGGCACGATCAGCAGCTCGCCGTCGGCGTCGTAGAAGGCGCGGTCGCGCATCGACCGGTTGGCGACGTAGAGGTGGGCCGCCCCGCCCGATTGCCCGTGCGGCTCGCCGCTGCCGGCCATGGTGACGATCCCGTCGACGAAGTCGGTGGGCGCGTCGGGCATCGGCAGCGGGCTCCAGCGCAGCTGGTTCGGCGGCGTCGGCACCTCGGAGAACGCGCTGACGATCCGGCCTGGCGCGATGCGTTCGAACGGCTCGTGCATCGCCGCCGGCCGGATCCGGTAGAGCCACGAGCGCCGGTTGTCGGCCCGCGGCGCCGTGAAGGCCGTGCCGCTCAACTGCTCGGCGTACAGGCCGTAGGGCGCGCGCTGCGGCGAGTTGCGGCCGATCGGCAACGCGCCGTCGAGGGCCTCGGTCGAGAAATGGTTGCCGAAGCCGGACTGGTAGGCCGTCATCGGTGCATCCGCTCGCCGGCCGATCGACGTCGGCCCACTACTCGGCGCCCGCGGGCTCGACATCGAGCACGCCGCGTCGCACCTGGTCCCGTTCGATGGATTGGAACAGCGCCTTGAAGTTGCCCTCGCCGAAGCCGTCGTCGCCCTTCCTCTGGATGAACTCGAAGAACACCGGCCCGAGCATCGTCCCGGAGAAGATCTGCAACAGCAGGCGCGGCTGGCCGTTCTCGGTGCTGCCGTCGAGCAGGATGCCGCGCGTCTTCAGCTCGGCCACCGGCTGGCCATGGCCCTTCAGGCGCTCCTCGAGCATCTCGTAGTAGACGTCGTTGGGAGCCGTCATCAGTGGCACGCCGGCGAGCGCGAGGCTGTCGACGGTCTTCATCAGGTCGTCGGTCAGCAGGGCGACGTGCTGGATGCCCTCGCCGTTGAACTGCATCAGGAACTCCTCGATCTGCCCCGAGCCCTTCTTCGATTCCTCGTTGAGCGGAATGCGGATCAGGCCGTCGGGCGCCGTCATCGCCTTCGACGTGAGCCCGGTGTATTCGCCCTGGATGTCGAAGTAGCGGATCTCGCGGAAGTTGAAGAGCCTTTCGTAGAACGACGCCCAGAACGCCATGCGGCCGCGATAGACGTTGTGCGTGAGGTGATCGACGAGGGTCAGGCCGTGGCCGGCCGGATGGCGCTCGACGCCCTCGACGAACTCGAAGTCGATGTCGTAGATCGAGCGGCCTTCCTCGAAGCGGTCGATCAGGTAGAGCGGCGCGCCGCCGATGCCCTTGATCGCGGGCAGGCGCAGCTCCATCGGCCCGACCGGCATCTCGAGCGGCTGCGCGCCGAGCGAGAGCGCGCGCTCGTAGGCCTGGTGCGAGTCCCGGACGCGAAACGCCAGGCCGCAGGCCGACGGCCCGTGCTCGGCCGCGAAGTACGCCGCCGCGCTCTTCGGCTCGCGGTTGACGATGAAGTTGATGCCGCCCTGGCGGTACAGCACCACGTCCTTCGAGCGGTGCCTCGCGACCAGCTTGAAGCCCATCTTCTCGAACGCCGGTTCGAGCAGGCCGGGCACCGGCGACGCGAACTCGACGAACTCGAATCCCATCAGCCCCATCGGGTTGTCGAACATGTCTGCCACTGCGAGCACTCCGTCAGGTCGGGCGACCGCCGGCGGGTTCGCTGGCTGGTTCGCGATATTGGGCCATCATTCGCGCCGTGCGCCACACCACGCCTGATGTCCCGTCCGACACTCTACGCCCGCCCGCGCCGGAGTGCGGCCGCAGGGTGGGCGCGGGACGCCTGGCCGGCGCGGGCGACTCCGCATGATGGCGCTGCGCGGCCTGGCCATCCTGCTGCTGCTCGAAGCGGCGGGCGAAGCGCTGGTGCGGACGCTCGGGCTGCCCTTCCCCGGCCCGGTGGTCGGGCTCGTCCTGTTGCTGCCGGCCCTGGCGCTGCCGTGGCTGCGCGCACCGGTCGAAGCCGCGGCGGAACTGCTGCTCTCGCACCTGTCGCTGCTGTTCGTTCCGGTCGGCGTCGGCGTGATCACGCACCTCGACCTGGTCTCGGAATACGGCCTGCGCCTGCTCGTCGTCATCGTCCTGTCGACCTGGATCGGCATGGCGACGACCGCGCTCGTGCTGCGCGCGATGCTGCGCGCCTCGCCACGCGACGGCGCCACCCGGGAGCATGCCGGTGGATGAGTTCGTGCAGCTCTGGATCTACCTTGCGTCGACACCGTTGTTCGGTCTCACCGCGACGCTCGTCACCTACACCGTGGCGCAAGCCGCCTACGACCGGCTCGGCCGGGCGCCCTGGGCCAACCCCGTCCTCTGGTCGGTGGTCTGCATCGGCGCGGTGCTGGTCGCCACGCACACCGCCTATCCGACCTACTTCGCCGGTGCGCAGTTCGTCCACGTGCTGCTCGGGCCGGCAGTGGTCGCGCTGGCGTGGCCTCTCTGGCTGCGCCGCGCCGAGATGAAGCGCCGCGGTGTCGCGCTGGTCGTGGCGGCCCTCGCCGGCGGCGCCGCCGCGGCCGGCAGCGCGGTGGCGATGGCCTGGTGGATGGGCATGCCGGCCGACATCGTCCGCTCGCTGGCGCCGAAGTCGGTCACCGCGCCGGTCGCCATGGGCATCGCCGAGCGCATCGGCGGCGTGCCGGCGCTGTCGGCCGTGTTCGCGGTGCTCACCGGCATGGTCGGCGCGCTCTCCGCCAAATATCTGTTCGATCTCCTGCGCATCGATGCCTGGGCGGTGCGCGGCTTCGCGCTCGGCACCGCGTCGCACGGTATCGGCGCGGCGCGCGCCATCCAGGTGGATCCGGATGCCGGCGCCTATGCCGGCATCGCCCTCGGGCTGCAGGTGCTGCTGGCCTCGTTGCTGATGCCGCTCGTGTTCCGCTGGCTGGCCTGAGCGATGGCGACGCCTTCCAGCGCGAGCACGGGCCGGGGCGGCGCCATCGCCCGCGTCCTCGTCGCCGAAGACGACTTCGGCATCGCCGGCAACCTGCACACCTACCTGGAACTGAAGCACTTCGAGGTCGAGACCGTGTACAGCGGCCAGGCCGCGTTGCACCGCTGCAGCGTCGAGAACTACGACATCGTCCTGCTCGACATCGGCCTGCCGGGCCTCGACGGCCTGACGTTCCTGCAGCGCCTGCGCACCGAGCTGCGCAGCAACGTGCCGGTGCTCGTCATCTCCGCGCGCAGCGATCTCGACGACCGCCTCGCCGGCTTCGAGCACGGCGCCGACGACTACCTCACCAAGCCGTTCGCGCTGACCGAGATGGAAGCGCGCGTGCGGGCATTGCTGAAGCGTGCGGCGGGCGCGGTCGTCGTCGATCCGATCCGCCGCTTCGAGCGGCTCGAGTTCGATACCCGCAGCGGCGAAGCGCGGATCGACGGCCGGCTGCTGCACCTGACGCCGAAGGCCTCGCTGCTGCTCGAGCTGCTGCTGCGCACGCCGGGGCAGCTGGTGCGGCGGCAGAAGGTCGAGCAGGCGCTCTGGCCCGATTCGTCGCCGCAGCCGGACGCCCTGCGCAGCCAGATCCACTGGCTGCGACGCGCCCTCGCCGACCACGGCTTCGACCATCTCGAGACCGTGCACGGGGTCGGCTACCGGCTGGTGCCGAGCCAGCGTCCCGGGTGATGTCGATCGGCATGGCATCGGCGCCGCCCCGGACGCTGCGGCTGCCGCGTTCGCTCAAGGACCGGGTCGTCTGGGCGGTGACCGCGACGGTGGCGCTGCTGGTCGGCCTGCAGTCGCTGCTGGCGTTCGTCGCACTGCACATCCAGGAAGACGAGCTGACCAACGCGATGCTGCGCCGCGAGGTGCAGCAGATCGTCACCCACACCGCCCGGCCCGGGCTCACGCCCACCGGCACGCTGATCGATTCGACGCGGCTGTCGGCCTGGCTGACGCGCGACGGCGCCGGCGGCGACGACATCCCTGCCGACATCCGCGGCTTGCAGTCGGGCATGTTCGAGTTCCATCCACGCGGCAGGACGATCCACGTCGCCGTGGTCGACACCGACGACGGCCGGCTCACGGTCGAGCTCGACGCGACCGAGCAGGAAGAGCGCGTCGCCAGCTTCGGCCTGACGCTGCTCGGCATCTGGGTCCTGTGCGTCCTCGCGACCGTGTGGATCGCGCGCAAGGTCGCCGCCGTGGCGATCGAGCCGATCGTCGCGGCGACCCGCGACATCGCCCGGTCGTCGATCGGCGAGCGCCTGTCGGAGCACAACCTGCGCGGCGAGGCCGGCATGCTGATGGAGACCTTCAACCGGTTTCGCGACCGGGTCGACGACATGGTCGCCCGCGAGCGGGAGTTCGCGGCCAACCTCGACCACGAGATCCGCACGCCGCTGACGACGATCCGCACCGACGCCGAGCTGCTCGGGCTCGAGGCGGGCCTGTCGGCCGACCAGCGAGGCCGGCTGACGCGCATCATCGCCGCCGTCGACGACATCACCGCGACGACGCAGTCGACGCTGTCGACGAGCGCGGGCCGGTCGGGCCGGCCCGAGGACATCGACCTGTTCGAGCTGCTGGACACGGCGCTCG
>CAZZVH010000124.1:0-9154 GCA_964657365.1 uncultured Burkholderiaceae bacterium | reverse complement strand
CGATCAGCAGTCCCTTGCCGCGGACCTCGACGATCGCAGGGTGGCCGATGGCACGCAGCCTGGCCAGCAGCTCGTCGCCGCGCACGCGGGCGTGCTCGGCGAGGTTGTCGTCCAGGAGCAGCTTCAGCGCTGCCTGACCCACCGCGGCAGCGAGCGGGTTGCCGCCGAAGGTGCTGCCGTGATCTCCTGGAGTGAACACCTGCATCAGTTCATCGGTCGCGAGGAACGCACTCAACGGCAGGAGCCCGCCGCCGAGCGCCTTGCCCAGCAGAAGCCCGTCCGGCTGCACGCCCTCGTGGTGGCAGGCCAGGACGGCGCCCGTTCGCCCCAGGCCGGTCTGCACTTCGTCGCAGATCAGCAGGACGCCATGGCGCGTGCAGATGTCGCGGGCCGCCTTGAGGTAGCCGACCGGGGGAACGATGATCCCGGCTTCTCCCTGGATCGGCTCGACCAGGAACGCCGCGGTGCGTGGCCCGATCGCGGCCTCGAGGGCTGCGGCGTTGCCGAACGGCACGCTGACGAAGCCTGGCGCGAAGGGGCCGAAGCCGTCGCGGTATTGCGCCTCGCTCGAGAACCCGACGATGGTCGTGGTTCGCCCCGCGAAGTTGCCGGCCGCGACGATGATCTCGGCCGTCCCCGGCGGCACGCCCTTGACCGTGTAGGCCCATTTGCGCACGGCCTTGATGGCGGTCTCCACGGCCTCCGTCCCGGTGTTCATCGGCAGCGCCTTCGCCATGCCGGTCGTCTCGCAGACCGCGCGCAGGAACGGCCCGAGCCGATCCGTGCGGAAGGCCCGGCTCGTCACGGCCAGGCGCCGCGCCTGGTCCGTCAGCGCGGCCACGAGGGCCGGATGGGCGTGGCCGAAGCTCACCGCCGAATAGGCCGACATCATGTCGAGGTAACGGCGCCCGCCGTCGTCGACGAGCCAGACACCCGATCCACTGACCAGGGTCACGTCGAGCGGGTGGTAGTTGGCCGCGCCGAAACGCAGTTCCAGTTCCGCCGGGGTGGGGCGCGTGGCCGCGGTGCCTGCGGCGCCAGCACGGTCCAGCGGTTTCGATGCCGTTGCGAACATGTTGGGTGATCCTCGAGAACAGGATGACAGTGTGCGATGGAACAGGCGAAATGTGCTTTCAGCTTGTTGCGCGGATTCATGGAAGGACGCAATAATCTTCTGGAAACAAGCGGAGCAACGCAGTTTCGATGCAAATCGACGCGATCGATCGCAAGATCCTGAAGAGGTTGCAAGCCGATGGGCGGATGTCGAACGTCGATCTGGCGGCGCACGTCCATCTGTCGGCACCGCAATGTTTTCGTCGTGTGCGCGCGCTCGAAGAGCGGGGCATCCTGCGTGGCTATCGCGCCGAAGTCGATCCGGAAGCGATCGGCTACGGCGTCACCGCCTATGTGAGCGTGAGCATCGGCGGTGGTGATTTCGGACGCGTGCGGGACGTCGAAGCGGACATCCGCGCGTTCCCGCAGATCCTCGAATGCTTCAGTGTCTCGGGCGAAGACGACTACCTGCTCAAGGTCGTGGCGCGCGACCTCAAGGCCCTGAGCAGCTTCCTGACCGATCAGCTCATGCAGGTCCCCGGCATCGACGACGTGCGATCGATGATCTGCCTCGAGCAGATCAAGGCGGCGTCGCCGCTGCCCGTGGATTGATCATCGACAGGATGCCGACCGTCTGGAGCGCTGTCACTGCGAGCGTCGCGCCAGGATCGAAGACAGGCGATCCGGCACGCCTTCGATCCTGACCAGCCTCGGGTAGCGCAGCCCGCCGTGATGATCGACCATCACCGTGCGGTACTGCTCGCCGTCCTTGACCAGCAAGGCGATCGGCGGACCGGAATCCTTGGCCGCGGTGATCGCGGCCTCGAGGCGTTCGCGTGTGTAGGCCACGCCGCGCACGGCAACGATCTGTTGGCCGGTCGCGAGGCCGGCAGCGAATGCCGGCCCGTTCCAGCGCACGCCGCCCAGCTTGCCCTGCTTCTCGACGGTCACGCCGATCGACCACCAGAAGTCGGCGACCGGGCCCGTTTCTTCGTCGTCCTGGCGGGCATTCTTCGCGACATCGCTCTGCCGCTCGGTGAAGTCGAGCTTCCAGCCGGCGCGCGCCAGGCCGTCGAGCAGGTGACCGGCATCGCCGATATAGTCGAGGCGGTCGCGCAACAGCCCCGCCCAGTCGTTCGGCAGCACGCGGTTCAGGGTCGCGACGACATCCTCGAAGCGATAGGTCAGTGGCGCGATGCGGCCGTCGTCGATGCCGAAGAACGCGTGCGCGAAGTCGTCGAGCGAGCGCGTGTCGCCACTGCGCTCGCGGATCAGCGTGTCGACGTCCAGCCAGACCAGCACCATCTCGTCGTAGTAGTCGTAGCCGCGCTGCTGGTCGTACCACGGACGCTCGCCACTGCTCGCGATCAGCGGATCCGAGGTGGTGTCCTGCAGGGGTCGCCAGGCTCGCCCTGCCATGCCCGAGCGAAAGGCCGCCGTGCGCGCGAAATGGTCGAGAGACTCTTCCGTGGTCACGAGGCCGGCGCGTGCCGCGAGGACGTAGCTCCAATACTGCGTCTGGCCTTCGTAGACCCAGAGCAGCGAATCGCGCATGGGCACACTGAGGTTGGGCGTCCAGAGATCTTCCGGACGTCGGAACTTGCCGTTCCAGGAATGCGAATACTCATGCGCCAGGAGTTCGCGCGCCTTGATCCCCTTGCCCCAGTCCTTGAAGTAGCCAGGCTGGACGCCGTTCTCGCTCGACTCGTGGTGCTCCAGCCCGATGCCGCCGATGAGCTTGCTCTGCTCGAGCATCAGGTCGTAGTGCCGAAAGTGGCGCGCTCCGTAGAGCAGGTCGGCCTGGCGCACGAGTTCGCGGTGCGCCTCGATCATCTCCGGCTTCACGTCGAGTTCGGCAGGATCGTCGGCGAAAAGCTGCAGCACGACCGGCCGCGCGGCACCGGCCGGATCCAGCGGCACGGCCTTGTGAAAGCGGCCGGCGAAGATCGGAGAGTCGATCAGCATCTCTAGGGACACTTCGTCGAACGCCAGCGTCGGCCCGGCGCCGCTCGCTCGCAGCGACGTCGCCGCTTCGAATCCGGCGGGAAGCGTGACCGTGGCTTTCGCGCGGATCGCCGACAGCCAGTGGCCGGCCGGATACATCACCAACGTGGTCCAGTCGAGGTTGAGCAGGTCGCCGCTGATCGCGTGCCGCCCGCCGCTGCCGCCGATCGGCGAGAGATGCTCGAATTCGATGTCCAGCGAGTGCACGCCGTTCGGGATTTCGACGTGCAGCGCTTCCACCGCCACCGGGTCGCGCTGCCATGCGAGGCGCGCTCCACCAGCCCGGATCGCGAGGCCGGCCAGCCACGTCATGTCGCCCGAGGGGCCGTGTCCGCCGGGAATCCAGCGCGGGATGAGCAGCGTGAGCGGGCCCGGTTCCACCGGCAGCGTCTCGTGCACGCGCACTACGCGGTGGGCGAGGTCGGTCGCATCGACGGCGAGCGCGATCGTGCCGGGATAGCGCTTGTCCACGGGCTCCGGCAACGCCGCTGTCGCCAGGCCGCATGCCAAGCCCAGGAGGGCGGTGGTTGTCGTGCCCGCTGCCCTTTTCCATGCCGACTTGCTCATGCCTGTTCCCACGGTGGTCCTCCCGACTTGCGCTAAACAATAGATGCCGCCGCCGGTTTGGGCAAGCCTTGCGCCATGGCGGCAGGTACGACATATGCCGCGCGTCCGCACCCCACCAGCTGGAGACTGTCCATGCTCGAAAAGCTTCCCGACGCCGTCGGCCACGCGCTACGCGGCCAGCGCGCCGGACTCGAGAAGACGGCGTTCCAGAGCGTCGATCTGCGCGCCGGGATGGCGCAGATCACCGTGGCCAGCCTCGCCTTCATCGACCACGCGCCGATCCCCGCGCGCTACACGGCGGACGGAGAGGGCGTGTCGCCGCCCTTGCACTGGGGCAACGTGCCCGCGTCGGCGGCATCCCTGGTCCTGATCGTCGAGGACGCCGACGCGCCGACGCCGCAGCCGCTGGTCCACGCCATCGTCGTCGATCTGCCGGCCGGCGATGGCGCGCTGGCGGAGGGAGCGCTGCCGAGCCCGGGTCGCGAGACCACTGCGCTGCATGTCGGCCGCAATTCATTCCTGCAGTCGAGCTGGCTGCCTCCCGATCCGCCGCCCGGCCATGGCGTGCACCGCTACGTGTTCCAGGTCTTCGCTCTCGAAGGCGGTGCGTCGCTGGGCGACACGCCCGGACGCGAGGCCGTGCTGGAGGCGATCCGGGACCATGGCATCGCCAGCGGCAGCGTGATCGGCACGTACGAGCGGCCCGACACGTCCATCCAGGAGCCCGTCGACGCGTCGCTCTCGATGGCAGGGCCGGCCGCCACCTGACACCGCCCGCGAGGGAACCGGCGATCGCTCAAGGCGCGTCTCCCGGCAGCATGTCGAACAGGTCGGCCGGGCCGGCCAGCCGGGCATTCTCGATCGTCAGCAGGAGACGCTTGGTGGCCGCGCCGCCGGGTGCCGAGAAGCCGCCGAGTCCACCGTGCGCTCCGACGATGCGGTGACACGGAACGACGATCGGAAACGGATTGCGGCCGAGCGAGCGACCGACCGCGCGTGCGGCGTTCGGGTCGTCGCCGATCGCTAGGGCCAGTGCGGCATAGGTCAGCGCACGGCCCGGTGGAATGCGCCGGGCCGCGGCGTAGACGCGACGGTCGAACGGGTCGAGAAGGGAATCGTCGATCCGGAGAAAGGCGAGGTCGCGACGGTCGCCGGCCAGCACCGAGACGATGGCGTCGATCGCAGCCGCGGCCTCGCCTTCCGCGTCACGCTCGGCCATGTCGGGGTGGCGGCGCGCGATGCGTGTTCTCAGTCGTGCGGCGCTCTCGTCCGGCAACCAGACGCCGGTCAGGCCCAGCGCGTTCCAGGCCAGAGCGCAATCGCCGACCGCGGTGTGGAACAGGGAGAACGCGGAGCCGGTCGACATGGCGCGGACGAGTTTGGCACGCGTGCGAACAAGTGGACAGCCGGGGCGGCAGGATCGTCCGTGCGGGACGGCGGGGCAACGGGATCGTTCGACAATCGTCGTGTGTCCTCCGATGCCTTCGATCCCGCGCCGTCGCCGGCGCGCTCCCGCCGCCTCAGTTGCGGCATCGTCGTCCTCACGCCCGCCCGCGAGGTCCTGCTCTGCCATGTCACCGGTCAACGCCACTGGGACCTGCCCAAGGGCGGCATCCACACCGGCGAGACGCCGCGGCAGGCGGCGTTGCGCGAGACGGTCGAGGAGACGAGCCTGGTGTTCGACGCCGACGCGCTCGCCGATCTCGGCCGCTTCGAGTACACGGCGAAGAAAGACCTGCACCTGTTCGCCGTCGTCACCGAGCCTGTGGATCCGCAGAGCCTTTCGTGCGGCAGCCATTTTCTCGAGCGCGGCTCGACCCGGATGCTTCCCGAGATGGACGGCTTCGGCTGGTTCGCCTTCAGCCGCGTCGCCGAGCTGTGCACCGCGCGCATGGCCGAAGTGCTGCAGCGACACGTCGACCTCGACGCGATCCTCGGGACCGGCTCGGGGGCCCACCCCGATCGCCTCGCCGCCTGAACCGGCGCGCCCGTTCCGCGGGTCTCGGCCGAATCAGCGGGAGAGCGCGAGCCGGATGCCGAAACCGACCATGAAGAGGCCGGCCAGCCGCGTCACGACGCGGCCGATCCGCGGATTCGCGCGCAGCCGCGCCGCGAGCGAATGGGTCAGCAGGACGACGACACTCCCGTAGAGGAATGTCAGCGTGGCGATGGTCGCGGCCATGACCGCAAAGGTGGCCAGGCCGGCATGGCGCGCCGGATCCACGAACAGCGGAAAGAACGCCATGTAGAAGACGATCGCCTTCGGGTTCAGGATCGTGATGGTGAATGCCTGGCGCACGTACTGGCCGGTGCGCAGACGCAGGATCGGCCGGTCGCCCGCCTTGGCCAACACCATGCGCAGGCCCAGCCAGGCGAGATAGCCGGCGCCCAGCCACTGCACGCCGCGAAAGGCGGGCGGGTAGGCCGCGAGCAGTGCCGCGACCCCGGCGACCGCGAGCCACATCAGCACCTGGTCGCCGGCGATGAGGCCGAGGGTCGCGGCCAGGCCGCCTCGGATGCCACCCTTGCCGGTCGACGTGATCAGCGCGAGATTGCCGGGCCCGGGGATCATCAGGAAGACGATCACGGCGACGACGAAGGACGCGTAGTCCGCGATGCCGAACAACATGCCGGGAGTGTCATGCATGGCGGGCGGCGTGTCAGCGGGGGGCTTCGCGGAGAATCGCGCGGTGACGCGACTGGAAGAGTTCATCGGCCTGGCCCGTCGTGCGATCGACGACGGCCGCTTCGGCGACGTCGTCCTGTCCGCGCCGCGCGACGCCGGCAGCGACCTGCGATCGGTGCGCCTGCGCCGCATCGAGCAACGGGGGCAGCCGGCGCTGTCGTTCGTCCACCATCACGCGACGCGCGACGTGACCGTCAACCACGGCATCGACGTCGGCCTCGCAGCGGTCCGGCAGCTTCTCGCCATCGGGCCGGGGCCCGGTTTCACGCACGCCACGCTGCACGCCGGCGCGGAAGACTGGCAATGGCGGATCAGCCGCAAGGGCAAGGAGTCGATGGTCCGCTCGGCCCGGCCGGGCGCCGAACCGTCGCCCACGCCAGGGTTGTCGCACGATCGCGCCAAGCGGCGCGCGCTGTCCCTGGAGCTGCCGTTCCTCGTCGACCTGGGGCTGACCGACGCCGAGCACCGGCTGGTGCCGTCGATGGCGCGAAAGTGGAAGCAGATCGACAAGTTCCTCGAGGTGCTCGACGGCGCTCTCGACGACGCGGCGTTCGATCCCGGCAGGCCGCTGCGCATCGTCGATTTCGGTGCCGGCAAGGGCTACCTCACCTTCGCGGTCCATGCGCACCTGCGCGAGCGCTTCGGCCAGGCGCCGCAGGTCACCGGCGTGGAGCTGCGCCAGGACCTGGTCGATCTCTGCAACCGGTCGGCCGAGCGCTGGCACTGCGAGGGCCTGCGCTTCGTGCAGGGCGACCTGCGCAGCATCGCGCCCGAGGCGGTCGACGTCATGATCGCGCTGCATGCCTGCGACACCGCGACCGATCACGCGATCGCGCTGGGCTGGCAGGCCGGCGCACGTGTCCTCGTCTGCTCGCCCTGCTGCCACAAGGAGCTGCGCCCGCAGATGGCCACGCCGCCGCCGCTGCGGGCACTTCTGAAGCACGGCATCCACCTCGGCCAGGAGGCGGAGATGGTGACCGACAGCCTGCGCGCGCTGCTGCTGGAATCGGTCGGCTACTCGGCCAAGGTCTTCGAGTTCGTCTCGCTCGAGCACACCGGCAAGAACAAGATGATCCTGGCGACGCGGCGGGGCGGCGTGGATGCCGGCGAAGGCTCGTCGCGTTCCAGCGCGGCGCTCGGCCAGGTCGCGGACGTCAAGGCGTTCTACGGCATCCGCGAGCAATGCCTGGAGCGGCTCATCCGGGAGCGCGCAGCGCCGCCGGTCACGAGCAGGGAATGATCCTGAACTCGACGCGCCGGTCGAGCGCGTCGACGGCGTTGTCGGTGCCGCTGCCGACGATGTTCTGGCGGAACCCCATGCCGACGGTCTTGGTGCGCGCACCGAGCGCGCCCGCTTCCGACGAGAGACGCTGGCGGATGACGTTGGCGCGCTGCAGCGACAGGGCGTCGTTGGCCTGCTCCGAGCCGGTCTTGCTGGTGTGCCCGACGACGTTCATGCAGACCTTGGCGGCGGTGCCTTCCCTGGCGATCTGGCGCAGCCACATCGTGTAGGGGCCGCTCACCTTCGGGTCGGACCAGAACTCGGTGCTGCCCGGGTTGAACAGGAACTTCACGCCGAGCTCGTTGTAGGCGATGCCCAGGGCGACGACCCTGCCGAACGCCTGCTCGGCCTCCGCGGTGCGGCCGAGCTTGGCGGTCGTCAGGTAGATGCCGTTCAGGACCCGGAGCTGTTCGCCGGTGGGCGTGGCCAGGGCGCTGCGGTACTGGCCGAGCGCCTCGACGTAGCGCTCCTGGTTGTAGAGCGTGGTCGCCTCGTTGATCAGCGTCGCCGAGGCGATGCGGTCGAGGTAGAACGCGTCGGCGCGCTGGCCCGGCGGCGTCGTCGACGTGCGCGCATAGCCCTCGATCACCCGGTCCTTGACCAGCACCGGGCTGTCCCGGTAGTACGGCAGCGGCGTGTGGTCGAGGCCGTCGTCGAGGGCCAGTGCCGAAGCCTGGGCAACGACGTTGCCCGACTTGAGCTCGGTGAGCGCGAGATTGATCTGCAGCGCCCGCTTGTGGCCTGCCACGCCGGCATCGACGCGCGTCATCGTGCCGGTCAGGAGATAGAGCGCCTTGCCGAGGTTGGCCGACTGGAAGGGCAGGACCGTGAACTGATCGAACTTCGTCGTCAGGCGCTCCGTGACGCGGGTCTCGAGCAGCGCGGTGGCGGCTGTCTGCTGGCCGGTCGCGGCGTCGAGCATCGGATCGAGGACGATCCCCTTCTTGGCGATCTTCGATTCGACTCGCGCGAGGAACGCGGGCAGCTTCTGCGTCTGGCCGGCGAGGCCGTCGGTGGCCTTGGCGACGGCCTCGTCGAAAGGCAGTTCGTCGCTGACCGAGGTGGCTTGCGGCGCCGCGCAACCGACCAGCGCGGCGACCCACACGGCGGCGCAGGTCCAGGCGGTCTGCCGAAGGACGGCGGCGCTCGTAGCTCTCATCTGCATTCCTTCTTCAGATACGCCGCCTCCTCCGCAGTGAGAGGTTCGAGCGATGCTTTTTGCAGAATATCACTGCACCGGGCGCTGCTGGCACGGTGCGGCACCGGCGATGTCTCGCGGGCCGTGTCGGCTTCGGGCTGCACCCGTGCGGCCGGGGCCGCTCGGCGTGGTCGTGGCGCTGATGTGGACACGGAAGGCGTCGAATCGACCGTCGGCATCGTCGTGGTCACTGCTGTCTCGGTCGCTGTCGTCGCACTCGGCACGGACGAAGCCGGCGCGGCGGACGCCGCCGGCGCCCGCTCCGTCGGGGGGCCGAGCGCGGCCGTTGCCGTCTGGGGCGAGGGCGACGGCAAGGGCGACGGCAGCGAGGGCGCGGCGGTGATCGGCAGAGGCGAGGCCGGGG
>CAZZVH010000123.1:0-9157 GCA_964657365.1 uncultured Burkholderiaceae bacterium | reverse complement strand
GACCGCGTCGAAGCGCTCGACGGCGGCGTCCGTCGCCACCTCGACGCCGCCGCCGGCCAGCCGGCGCACCCGCCGCACGGGCGTCTCGAGCCGGGCGTCGCCGATCGACTCCAGCATGCGGGCCACGTACCGCCTGGCGCCACCGCGCACCGTGCGCCACTGCGGCCGGTCGGTGACCTGCAGCAGGCCGTGGTTGTGGCAGAACCGGATCAGCGTAGCGACCGGGAAGCGCAGCATCTGCTCGGTCGGGCAGGACCAGATGCAGCCGATCATGGGCAGCAGGTACCAGTCGCGGAAGCGCTGCGAGAAGCGGTGCGCGTCGAGAAATTCGCCGATCGGCTGATCGAGCGAGGCCGGGCCTTGCCCGGAGGTGTCGACGGCCAGCGCCGTGGCCAGCCGGTTGAATCGGGACAGGTCGGCCAGCATGCCCCAGAACGCCGGCCGCAGCAGGTTGCGGCGCTGGGCGAAGACCGTGTCGAGGTTCGAGCCGCTCCATTCCAGGTTTCCGGCCTGCACCGAGAACGACATGTCGGACGGCGCCGTGTCGATCTGCAGCTCCGCGAACAGCGCGATCAGCGCCGGGTAGGTGCGCTCGTTGAACACCAGGAAGCCGGTGTCGACGCCGTGGGTGACGCCGTCGAGGCTGATGTCGACCGTGTGCGTGTGGCCGCCGAACCAGCCGGCGGCCTCGAACAGCGTGACCGCGGCGCTGCCGGCAAGGCGCCGCGCCGCGGCGAGCCCGGCGATTCCGGAGCCGATGACGGCGATGCGCCTCATGGACGCACGCCCGATATAAAAGTCGCCGAGCGCCCCCGGGGGAACGAGGGAGGGAGGAGGGAGGAGGAGAACCCCCCGGGGATTTCAACCGGCAAGGCCGGCCGGCTCCGCGACGAAAACCGGTTCGTTGCGCCTGCCGCGTGCACCGCGACGGGCCAGGCCCGCCGCGATGGGCCGCATCGGGCACATCGAAACGATATGACGCCCTCCCGGGCTCGGAGTTCCCACGGTTTCTCGAAATCTTGCACGGCTCGGCCCCCTCGCACTCCGTGTACGCACGCGGCGGCCGGCAGATGCCGGGCGGCCCCCATTGAATCCGGGCGGTCGCCCGCCACGTATCGATCCGCACCCCGTCCGTGACTTTCCTGCATGGCCCCTAAGGGCAACAATGCGGCCTGACCCGGAGGCCCGACTAAACTCGCCCGCTCGCAAGGCCCCTCGATGATCTATCCAGAACTTTTCAAGCAGCTCGAAGCCGTTCGCTGGAACATGGACCGGGACATCCCGTGGGACCAGTTCGATGGCACCCGATTGTCCGAGGAACAGGCGCAGACCGTGAAGATGAACGCCATCACGGAGTGGGCGGCGCTGCCCGCCACCGAGATGTTTCTCCGCGACAACCGCGGCGACAGCGATTTCAGCGCCTTCATGAGCGTCTGGTTCTTCGAGGAGCAGAAGCATTCGCTGGTGCTGATGGAGTACCTGCGCCGCTTCCGCCCCGATCTCGTGCCGACCGAGGCCGAGCTTCACGAGGTGCGCTTCGATTTCGACCCGGCGCCGGCGCTCGAGACCCTGATGCTGCATTTCTGCGGCGAGATCCGCCTCAACCACTGGTATCGCCGGGCCGCCGAGTGGCACAGCGAGCCGGTCATCAAGGTCATCTACGAGACGCTCGCGCGGGACGAGGCGCGCCACGGCGGCGCCTACCTGCGCTACATGAAGAAGGCGCTGACGAAGTTCGGCGACGAAGCCCGCGCCGCGTTCGCGAAGGTCGGGGTGCTGATGGCGAGCGCGCGTCGCACCGCCCAGGCGCTGCACCCGACGAACCTGCACGTCAACACGGCACTGTTCCCGCGCGACACCGTCCAGAGCCGCCTGCCCGATCCGGAGTGGCTCGAGCACTGGCTCGACAAGCAGATCCAGTTCGATTCCGTCTGGGAAGGCAAGGTGGTCGAACGGATCCTGCACAACCTGAGCCTGCTCATGGAACGCAGCTTCGCGAGCGTCCAGGAGCTGAACCGGTACCGCAAGGAAGTGACCGCCGCCGTGGCCGCGGCCGCTGCGACGGCCACCACCGCCGCGGTCGCCCAGCCCGCCGTTCCGCGCCCGACCTGAGCCGCGCGGCTTCGCCCGACAATCGGGGCATGCTGCCGGCCTTCATCGCCAAGCTCTGCCCACGCGCCGAACTGCAACCGCGTCTGGCCGCACTGCCGCAGCCGCTGGTCTTCACCAACGGCGTGTTCGACATCCTGCACCGCGGCCACGTGACGTATCTGTCACAGGCCCGCGCTCTCGGGGCCAGCCTGGTGATCGGCCTGAACAGCGACGCCTCGGCGCGCCTGCTCGGCAAGGCGCCGGACCGGCCGCTCAACAGCGAAGGCGACCGTGCCTGCGTGCTCGCGGCGCTGGCGAGCGTCGATCTCGTGACCCTGTTCGACGAGGCGACGCCGGTCGACCTGCTCAGGCTCGTGCGCCCTGAGCTCTACGTCAAGGGCGGCGACTACGACATCGAGGGCCTGGCCGAGACGGCCCTGGTGCGGAGCTGGGGCGGCAGGGCGCAGGCGCTGCCGTTCGTCGACGGCTACTCGACGACGGCCCTGGTCGACCGGATCCGCCGCTAGCCATCGCCAGCCTCAGCCGACGCGGCGCCCGCTAGCTGCCGCTGCTGCTGCGGAAGTCGAGCGATTCGAGCCGGACGCCGGCGTGCTCCCGCCGGCGCCGCGCCGGAAAGGTCACCTCGCGCTCGACCCAATGGCGCAGGCGCAGGTTCATCGGCGAGCGTTCCTTGGCGAGATGGGTGAGCAGCGTCTCGTCGCAGAGGTGGAGCTCGGCGGAACGCCCGATCAGTTTCCAGCCGGACGGATACGTGATGCGCAACGCCGCGTCGCTGGCGGTGAAGCCCGCGATGGCGCGGATGTCGGCCAGGCGGACCCAGCGACGATGGTCCGCGTCTTCGATCACGCGCACCGGACGGCCCTTGAAGGAGAAATGGCGACCCTGCACGTCGCGCCACAGCCCCTGTCGCATGAGATGCCTCACGGCGCTCGCCAGATCGAGCAGCGGCTTCGCCAGCAGCACGCCGACGGCGCCGGCCATGAAGAGCAGCCCGGTGCCGAAGCCGAGCCGCCAGAGCGCCCAGGTCGTGGCCGCGCACAGCCCCAGGCGGATCGCGATGGTGGTCAGCGCGTCGATCACGCCGGCGACCGGTTGACGAGAAGGATGCCGGCCGCCACGGTGAGCACCGCGATCGCCAGCCGCGCGGTCACGGGCTCGGCGAGCAGCACCGCCCCGAGCACCAGCCCGAACACGGGCGTCAGCATCGTGAACGAGGCGGCACGCGTCGCCGGGTAGTGGCGGATCAGCCAGAACCAGACGAGATAGCTGGCGAAGGTGACGACCACCACCTGGAACGCCACCGACAGCCAGGCCAGCGTCGAGACGTGGTCCGGCCAGGGCGCCGAAACGCAGAGCGTGACGACCAGCAGCAGCGCCGCAGAGATGCCGAGCTGATAGAGCAGCGTCTTTTCGGCCGAGGCGCGGGTGAGGGCCGAGCCGCGGACGGCCAGCGTCGTCGCGCCCCAGAGGATGCCGCCGAGCACGCCGAGGCCGTCGCCGATCCACTGGCTCGGACCGATCGCCGGCCGGGAGAAGCCCTCGGCGAACGCCCAGGCGACGCCGGCGAAGGCGAGCAGCAGGCCGGCGGCCTGGATCGGCCGCAGTCGCTCGGCCCGCGAGATCAGCGGCATGCCGAGGGCGACCACGAACGGAGCGATGTAGATGAAGACGACCATCCGCGAGGCGCTCGTGTACTGCAGGCCGATGAAGATGCAGACGAACTCGCCGGCGAACAGCAGGCCGGCCAGCAGGCCGCCGCGCAGCGTCGCGTCGCGCTCGAACAGAGCGACGCCGCGCAGCCGGGCCCAGAGCCAGACCAGCACGGCACCGCCGATCGAGCGCACGGTCGCCTGCCAGAGCGGCGGAATCTCGCGCATCGCCGATTTCGCGGCGACCTGGTTGAGCCCCCAGAGGAAGCAGCAGACGACGAGGGCGACCACGGCGAGCGCATCGAGACGGGTCTTGCGTTCAGCCATCGCCGGCGATGGTACGCGGGCGTGTCCGTGCGGGCGACGGCACGCGCATCGCGACCAGCGCGGCCAGGGCGCCGGCGATGAATCCGCAGAGATGGGCGAACGGCGCCACCGGGATGTCCCAGCCGGCTGGCTGACGCAGCGCCGGACCGAGCGGGGCCTCGAGCGCGACCTTGGCGGCGACTCCCAGCAAGACCGCTGCGCCGATCCATCGATGCGGGCCCTGCCTGGCGACCACGAGACAGGTCGCGGCGACGACGACGCCGGCGTGCAGCACGCCGGAGAGGCCGCCGTAGTGCAGCAGGTCGGGCCGGAGCAGGAGGCCGAGCTGGGTCAGCGGCCAGGCGACCAGCCAGGCGAGCGCGGCGCGGCGCGGCAGGCGCGCCACCAGCCCGAGGACGGCGACCAGCACGCCGCCTGCCAGGTTGGCCAGCAGGTGCAGCGGGCTGTAGTGGACCCAGGCGGCCGTCCAGGCGCGCCAGGGCTGCTGCCAGGCCAGGCCGGGTTGCCAGTCGAGGGTAGTCGGCGAGACGCCGGCGCACGCCACGCTGCCGAGCAGCAGCAGCGCTGCGACGCCGAGCCAGGCACGCGACCCGCCGCGCGAGCGTTGCCGGTCGTCGGCCTCAGCCGAAGACGGCACGCCAGAGCGCCAGCACGGCTGCCGTCTGCGCCAGCATCGTCGCCGGGTCGACCTGGGTCGGCTGCTCGTCCAGGCGGGCCCGGTGCTGGGCCCGGCGCAGGTCACGGTAGGCATCGGCCGCCGCGTCGCCGATGCCTGCAGCGAGCAGGCCCGCCGCCTCGGCGCGGCGCAGCAGCGCGATGTTGCCGACATCGTCGATCAGCTCGGCATGCTCGCGGCTCTCGGTGAGCACCAGCGCCTGCACCGCGAACTCGACGTCCATCATGCCGCCGGGACTGTGCTTGACGTCGAAGCGGTCGGTTTTCAGCGGGTGGGCGCGGCGCACCTTCTCGCGCATCGCCGCCACCTCGGCACGCAGCACCGCCGCGTCGCGCGGCGCGGTGAGCACGTGGCGACGCACCGCCTCGAAACGCGGCGCGATCGTGGCCAGGCCGGCGCACCAGCGGGCCCGAGTCAGCGCCTGGTGCTCCCAGGTCCACGCGGTGTTGCCGCCGCGCCCGGTCTGGTAGTTCTCGAACGAGCCGATCGAGGTGACCAGCAGGCCCGAGTTGCCGTTGGGGCGCAACGCGGTGTCGATGTCGAACAGCTCGCCGGCGGCGGTGCGCATGGTCAGCCAAGTGATGAGCTTGCGGACGAAGGCGCCGTACACCTCCGACGCCTTGTCGGCGTCGGTGTCCGGGTCGTCGTGGACGAAGACGACGTCGAGATCGCTGCCGTAGCCGAGCTCCTTGCTGCCCAGCTTGCCGTAGGCGATCACCGCCAGCTGCGGCTGCTCGCGGTGCGCCGGCTTGAAATGCTTCCAGGCCCAGCGGATCGTGCAGTCGAGGGTGGCGTCGGCCAGCAGAGACAGGTCGTCGGCCACTTCCTCGACGGTGATGTGGCCCTCGACGTCGCGCACCAGCGTGCGGAAGACCTCGGCGTGATGGGCCCGGCGCAGCGTGTCCAGCAGCAGCTCTTCCTCCGCCTGGCTCGAGCGCTCCCAACCGGCATGGCGCTCTTCGAGCTCGCGGGTGTAGGCGGCAGGATCGAAGCGGCGGTGCAGCAGCTCCTCGTCGGCCAGCTCGTCGATGACGCCCGGATGCAGCATCAGGTAGCGCATCGGCCAGCGCGCCAGACCGAGCAGGCGCAGCAGCCGGTTCTGCACTTCCGGCCGCTCGGCGAGCAGTGCTAGATAGCTCTCGCGGCGCAGCAGCGGCTCGAGCCAGTCGACGAACAGCACGGCCGCGTGCAGGGTGCAACGGCCCTGGGCGACGGCCTGCGCGGCGCGCGTCACGAGGCGGGCGAGGCGGACCTTGCTCTCGTCGCGCAGCAGGCGGATCTTCGGCTGGTCGCAGAGCGGGCGGACGCGCACGGCCAGCTCCGGCGGCAGCTGCGCCAGGAACGCCTCGGCGTCGACCGGATGCTCCGGCGGCCCGCAGCTGCGGCAGGCGGCGCCGGCGCTGCCCGAGCGGCCGTCGTGGAGCAGCAGGTCGAACTCGCCGGCGACGTCTTCGCGGGCCGCGCCGAGCCGGTCGAGCAGCGCGCAGGCACCGCTCGCGTCGGCGCCCAGGCTGCGCGCGATCCAGGCCAGGTCGGCGTCGTTCTCGGGCAGCACGTGCGTTTGCTGGTCGTCGAGGTACTGGATCCGGTGCTCGACCCTTCGCAGCAGCGTGTAGGCCGCGGCCAGCCGCTCGGCGCTCGCGCGCTTCATCAGGCCGCCGGAGGCGAGCTTGTCGAGCGCCTTGAGCGTCGAGCGGGTCCGGATCTCGGGGAACTGGCCGCCGCGCACGACCAGCAGCAGCTGGACGATGAACTCGATCTCGCGGATGCCGCCGCGCGAAAGCTTGACGTCGTTGGCGCGCTGCGGCCGGCCGGCGGCGCGCCGCTGCGCTTCGTCGCGCACCTTGCCGTGCAGCTGGCGCAGCCCTTCGAAGACGCCGTAGTCGAGGTAGCGACGGTAGACGAAGGCGGTGACCAGCGAGCGCAGGGCGAGCGCCCGGCCGTTCTCGACGCTCGCGCGCGGCGCGACGACGCGGCTCTTGAGCCAGGCGAAGCGCTCCCATTCGCGGCCGTGCGCCTGCAGGTAGCCATCGAGCATCGCCAGGCTGACCGCGGCCGGCCCCGAGCCGCCGTTCGGCCGCAGGGCGAGATCGACGCGGAACACGAAGCCGTCCTCGGTGGTCTCGCCGATCAGCGTGTAGAGGCCGCGCGCAACCTGGGCGAAGTACTCGCTGGCGCTGATCGGCCTGGCGCCGTCGGTCTCGCCGTCTTCCTCGTAGACGTAGACGAGGTCGATGTCGGAGGAGACGTTGAGCTCGCGCGCCCCGAGCTTGCCCATGCCGATCACCCAGAATTCGATGCCGCCCCCGTCGGCGTTGCGCGGCGTGCCGTGACGCGCCCGCTGGTCGGCGAGCACCTGCGCCAGGGCGAGATCCAGGGCGGTCTCGGCCAGGTGCGTCATCGCACCGGACACGGCGTCCAGCGAGGCGCCCTGTTCGACGTCGAGCACCGCGAGCCGCTCGAGCACGAGTTGCCGGCACACGCGCAGGGCGCTGGCGAGCGTGCGGCCGCTGCCGAGCAGGCGATCCACGAGCTGCAGGATCGCGGCGCGGTCGGGCAGCCCGGGCGCGAGCCAGGCCAGCTCCGCCGCATACCGCCGCCGGATCCGCTGCACGAATCGGCTGTGCGCTGCGTCGGGTGTCGCGACCGCGGCTCCGGCCTGGGCAGACGACGACCCGACACCCTCGTCGGTCGTGCGAAGCGGAGCGCTGGCCAGCTCGGAGGAACCCATTCGGCGCTCGGGTGTCTGTGCTAGATTGATTCGACCGGCGCGGGGCGCGGCTGGAGCCCCTGACGCCGACGCATTCGTGCGCTGGCGCGCCTGCCGCAGCCCCGGCATTCCACCCATCGCCGCAACGCTGTCTCCATGCCGCTCATGACCTCACGAACCCGTGCCGCGGAGCCCGAGCCCCGCACCGGCCGGGCCCGGCGCCGCCCGGTGAGGTTCGCGGCGCGCGTGCTGATCGGGCTCGTCGCGACGGCGTGGATCCTGCTCGTGGCGTGCTGGCTCTCGCTTCACTGGCTCATTCTGCCGCACATCGATCGATGGCGCGTCCCGATCGAGGAGCGGGCCAGCGCCCTGCTCGGCGCACCGGTGAAGATCGGTGCGATCGACGTCCGCTCGAACGGCTGGGTGCCCGCGCTCGACCTGCACGACGTGCGCATCCTCGACGCCCAGCAGCGCGTCGCGCTCGAGCTGCCGCATGTCTCGGCCGCCGTGTCGGCCCGCTCGCTGCTCGCGTTCGAGCTCCGGTTCGAGCAGCTCCTGATCGAGGGCCCGAGCCTCGACGTGCGTCGCGGTGTCGACGGCCATGTCCGCGTCGCCGGCCTCGATTTCGGCAGCAACGCCGCCGGCAACGGCGACGAGGGAGACGCCGCCGACTGGTTCTTCAAGCAACACGAGTTCGCGATCCGCAACGGCACCCTGCGCTGGATCGACGAAGCGCTGCAGGCGCCGCCGCTGGTGCTCACCGGCGTCGACCTGGTGGTGCGCAACGGCCTGCGCGGCCACGCGCTGCGGGTCGATGCGACCCCTCCCGTGGGCTGGGGCGACCGCTTCAGCATCCGCGGCCGTTTCGAGCAGCCGATCTTCGCGCGCGCCGGCGACTGGCGGCGCTGGGCCGGCAGCGTCTATGCCGACCTGCCGCGGGCAGACGTCCGGGAACTGCGCAAGCATGTCGCGCTGCCGTTCGAGCTCAGCGAAGGCGACGGCGCCTTGCGTGGCTGGTTCGACGTCAAGAACGGCCTGCCGTTCCGCGCCACCGTCGACCTGGCCCTCCGCGCCGTCAAGCTGAAGCTCGAGAAGACCGTCGAGCCGCTCGAGTTCGAGCAGATCGAGGGCCGCATCGAGGCCTCGCGCGACGGCGACCGCTCCAGCGTCGCCGCGCACGGCTTCGGCTTCCTCACCGGCGAGGGCATCCGCTGGCCCAGGGGCGATCTCGCCGTGGCCTGGACCCAGGCCGACGGCGGCCCGGTGACGAGCGGCTCGTTCACCGCCGAGCGCCTCGACGTCGGCGTCATGGCCCAGATCGCCGGCCGCGTCCCGCTCGGCGCGGCGCTGCGCAGCCTGCTGGCCGACGTGCACCCGCAAGGCGTCATCACGCAACTCGCGACCCACTGGGACGGGCCGCTCGACGCGCCCGAGCACTACGGCGTCAAGGGCCTGCTCACCGGACTGTCGCTGACTGCCCGCGCCGCGCCGAAGGCCGACGCCGACGTCACGGCAGAAGAGCTCGAAGAGCGAATCCGCGAGACGCGCGACGAGCACTCGGTCTTCCAGGCCGTCGAGGGCCGCGACGTCGTCGAGCAGGGCGACTTCGCCACCGTCGACTACGAGGGCTTCATGGACGGCCATCCGCTGCGCGGCGCCAAGCGCGAGGGCGTGATGCTCGAG
>CAZZVH010000122.1:0-9179 GCA_964657365.1 uncultured Burkholderiaceae bacterium | reverse complement strand
CGGCGCGCGCCTGCTGGTCCACGACCCGGCGACCCAGACCGTGCGGCACCTGTTCCTGGTCCACGACGCACTGGACGAGGGCGGCTGGACAGCGGTCGACGCCATGCCCCGTCCGGTGCTCGGTCGTGCCCTCGCCGAGGCGGAGATGATGGCCAGCCAGGAGGCATCGCCCCTGATGGCGGGCATCATCGCGACGCTCGGCGAGATGGTGGCGACCGCCGACAGGCAGGCGGAGCGCGCCGCGCTCGTGCAGGCGGAACGGGCCCTGCTCCGCAGGGACTGGGAGAAGCCCGCCGTTCCCGAGGTCTCCGAAGCGAGCCACGAGGAATACGAGCTGATGGAGCGCAGCTGGATCGGCACCGTTCCCTCGGGGCTCGACCTGCGCGAGCCGCGCCTGCCGAACCCGGGCTGACCGCAGCGCCGGCGCCGAGCCGGAACCAGCCGCGACCCGCCTGTCCTATCGGCGCATCGTGGCGAGCATGCGCTGAACGCCGGCGCCGACCTCCGGGGTCCGGAGCGCCATCGTCAGGCGGGCCAGCATCGGCTGCGTCAGGTAGCTTCGCAGGTGGAACAGTTCGGCATCGCCGGCGTCGGCAGTATCGAACGCGGCGACATCGGCGAGACGGCCTTCCGCGAGGCGCTCGCCGATCCGGGCGGCGACGAAGCAGAGCGCCAGGCGGCTGCCCCGCTCCGCGCCGAACGCGCCGGACGGCGTCACCAGCACGGTGTCGATCTCGGCCGCGTCGTCGACGATGCGGTCCGGCAGCCCCCAGTCGTTCATCAGCAGGCGGCCGATCTGCGAGGCGCACAGGCCGAGCGCGTTCTGCTCGGCGATCGTGCGGTCGAGCAGCCCGGTCGGCGGGATCGTGGCGAGCTGGTCGCGCGGCATCGCCGCCGTGGTGGCGAGCCGGCCGAGGAAGGACAGCACCACGCCGCTCACCAGCGAGCCGCGGTCTTCGAAGCCGAGCCGCTGCGCCAGTTGCTGCATCAGCTCGCTGGCGAGCGCGCTGGCGTTCCAGGCGGCATCGAGCATCTGCTTGCGCTCGGGGCTGTCGGCCTTGAAGGAGGCGATCAGGATGTACTGCAGGCACAGGCTGCGCACGGTGTTGAGGCCGAGGTAGGTCACCGCCTGGCCGATGCTGCTCACGGGCGCCGACAGGCCGTAGGCGGGCGAGTTGATCGTCGCCAGGACCTTCGCCGCGATCAGCGGCTCGCCGACGATGAGATCGACGAGCTCGGTCGAGCTCGCTTCGTTCACGAACTCCGGCGAGAGCAGGCGATGCAGGAGACGCGGCGGGCGCGGGATCTCCTTGAAGATCGAGACGTAGGCCTGGCGGCGTTCTTCCGGAAGGTCGACGGCACGTTGCAGGTTGAAGCCGGCGAGCGCCGCCGGTGCGGCCTGCGGGCCGGCAGCGGGCGCGTCACCGATCGTCGCATCGGATGGCGGCGCGGCTTTCGCGGACTGCGTTGCCGGGGCGCGAGACGCGTCGAGGCGGCGCTCGGCGGGACGTTCGGCCGCCGCGCGGGTCGGTGTCGACGCCGCCGCGCCCGGCGACTTGCGCAGGAAAAGGAAAGCGAGCACCGCGACTAGCACGGCGCCACCGATCAGGATGAGCGTCATGCGCGGATTGTTCCAGCGCCGGCCTCGGGACGGCACGCTGCGCGGCCTCGTTTGTTGCCGGAATGCATGCTTTTCGGAAGTGCGTTCGGGACCCTCGGGAAGCGTTCGCGCAAAGCGTGCAATCCGCACGCCGGCGTGCCCGACCCGTCGCGCGATTGCTGGCAACCTCGCGTGCAGAACCATCCACCGGACCATCATGTCAGCAGCCTTCACCGAAGAACAAGCCCGTGCCTACATGCACAAGTTGCTGGCGGCCATGAGCCAGGCCGGCGGCTCCGACCTGTTCATCGCCACCGACTTCCCGCCCAGCATGAAGTCGCAGGGCGCCATGAAGCCGCTGACGCAGCAGAAGCTCACCGCCGACGTGACGCGGATGCTGGCCCATTCGCTGATGAACGAGACCCAGCGGGCCGAGTTCGCGAAGGAGATGGAGTGCAACTTCGCCATCTCCATTCCCGGCGTCTCGCGCTTCCGCGTCAACGTGCTGATGCAGCAGCGCTGCGTCAGCATGGTGATCCGCACCATCGCCTCCGAGATCCCCAACTTCGAGAAGCTGCTGCTGCCCGAGGTGCTGAAGGAAGTGGTCATGACCAAGCGCGGGCTCGTGCTCGTGGTCGGCGCCACCGGCTCGGGCAAGTCGACCTCGCTGGCGGCGATGATCGATCACCGCAACCGAACGTCGGCGGGCCACATCATCACGGTGGAGGATCCGGTCGAGTACGTGCACCCGTCGCAGATGTCGCTGGTGACGCACCGCGAGGTCGGCATCGACACGCAGTCGTGGCACCACGCGCTGAAGAACACGCTGCGCCAGGCGCCCGACGTGATCCTGATCGGCGAGATCCGCGACGCCGAGACCATGGAGCACGCGATCGCCTTCGCCGAGACCGGGCACCTGTGCCTCGGCACGCTGCACGCCAACAGCGCCAGCCAGACGATCGAGCGGATCATCAACTTCTTCCCCGAGGAACGGCGCAAGCAATTGCTGATGGATCTGTCGGCCAACCTGCGCGCCATCGTCTCGCAGCGCCTGGTGCGCCGCGAGGACGGCCAGGGCCGCTCGGCGGCGATCGAGATCCTGCTCAACACGCCGACCATCGCCGAGAAGATCTTCCAGGGCGATTTCCACGAGATCAAGGGAATCATGGCGAAGTCGCGCGAGCTCGGCATGTGCACCTTCGACGCCGCCTTGTTCGACCTCTACAACGCCGGCCTGATCGGCTTCGACGAAGCCATCCGCAACGCCGACTCCGCCAACGAGCTGCGCCTCAACATCAAGCTGAAGAGCAAGCGCGGCGAGCCGCAAGCCTCCGAGTTCGGCGGCCTCTCGCTCAACCCGATGACGCAGCCTGCCGATCTCGAGGAGCGGGCGCACCAGAAGACGGTGCAGATGCAGGAATCGCGTCGCCGCTTCGAGGAAGAGCAGATCAAGCAGCTGCGCGAGACCAAGCGGCTCGCCGAGGCGGCCGCCGCGAACAGGCAGGCCTGACCGCGCTGCCTCAGGGCAGCCGGTAGCTCAGCTTCCTGCCGCCGCCGACCACCGAATCGAGACCGATCCAGGCGCCGTCCGCGGCGTACCAGACGTCGATCGGCGCGGCCGGGCCGGCGATGCGAAAGCCGGCCGCCGGCACGTCGGTGCCGCGCACCTGGATCGTCGTGGCCGGCAGCGGCGAGACGCGCACCGCATCGAGCTGGCCGGTCTGCGCGTTCAGCAGATGCGACTGGGTCCGGATGGCCGGGTTCCAGTAGGCGAAGCTCATCACGCAGCCCTCGAGCGGTGGCGCCGTCGGCGATGCGCTGACCAGCATCTGTTCGCCCTGGCGTTCGAGGCTCACGTGCGACGCCTTGCCGTCGTCGTCGGTGCGCGACACGACGGAGGCGAGGCAGCCCGCGCGCCAGGTCTCGTTCGCGGCATGGTGGTAGTGGTAGGCGGTGATGCCGAGGAACTTGACGAGGAAGTCGGCCTCGCTGGTGACCTCGCGGTCGCCGCCGTGCGCGACCACCCGGAAACGATGCTGGCCGATCGGATCGCCGTCGAGCAGGACGCTGAAGTTCCATTCGCCCGTGGCGAGGCCGGCCGCGCGCGCGGTGCCTTCGAGGAGCAGCATCGCCGCGCAGACGAACGCGGCACGCAGGAGCGATGAACCGGCCATGTCCCGTTTACGGCAGTTCCTGCCGTGCGGATGCGCATGCCGAATGCCTGGTTCGGATTTTTGTCACGCGGCCATCGCTTTCGTCGGTCGCGTCGGTCGATGATCGGCACGGCGATAGGATGACGAACCCGCCCGCGGGCGGCAAGCCGGCGCACCTTCTTGCGCAAGCACGCGATCGACGGAGCCTCGAATGATCGAACACCACCTCGACATCGCCACCGACGACGGCGCGATGAACAGCTTCGTCGTCCATCCGGAAGAGGGCGGCCCGTTTCCGGTGGTCCTGTTCTACATGGACGCGCCGGGCAAGCGCGAGGAGCTGCACGACATGGCCCGGCGCATCGCCGCCGTCGGCTATCTCGTGGTGCTGCCGAATCTCTACTACCGCCGCTCGCGCGACTTCAGCCTGGCCGAACGCACCGATGCCGCGATGGCCCGCATGTTCTCGCTGATGGCCACGCTCGACGCCGCCAGCACCGCCTGCGACACGCGCGCGCTGCTGGCCTACGTCGATGCCCATCGAGCCGCCGACGGCGACCGCATCGGCGCGCTCGGCTACTGCATGAGCGGGCCGCTGGTGGTGTGGGCGGCGGCTGCGTTTCCCGAGCGGCTGCGCTGCATCGCCTCCATCTACGGCGCCAACATGGTCACCGACAAGGCCGACTCGCCGCACCGTCTGGCGGCGGCCATCCGGTGCGACAGCTATTTCGCCTGCGCCGAGATCGACAAGTGGGCGCCGGCCGCCGACATCGCGGTCCTCGAGTCGGCGCTGCAGGCTGCGGGGACGTCGTACCGGCTGGAGTGGTACCCGGGCGTCGAGCATGGCTTCGCATTCCCGTCGCGCGGCCGCATCTACGACCGCGCCGCCGCGGAGCGGCACTGGGAACGCCTGTTCAGCCTGTGGGCGCGGACGCTGGCTCGACCAGCGGAAGGTGCACCGTGAAGGTCGCGCCGAGGCCGGGACCGTCGCTTGAGGCCGTCAGGAGGCCGCCATGGCCCAGCACGATGCCGGTGGCGATGGCGAGCCCGAGACCGAGCCCGCCGATCGGCTGCGCGGCGACCTGATCGATCTGCTCGAACGCGGTGAAGATGCGCTCCAGCGCGTCGGGATGGATGCCGATGCCGGTGTCGATGCAGCGCAGCACCAGTTCGCCGTCGATCAGCTCGCTCTCGATCCTGATCCGGCCGCCCGGCGGCGTGAACTTGATGGCGTTGCGCAACAGGTTCCACAGCACCTGCTGCATGCGCACCGGATCGGCCGGAATCATCGACGGATCGGCGCGCAGGTCGACCTCGAGTTGCTGGCTCTTGGCCACCGTCTCGGGCCGCAGCATGTCGTCGACCAGCCGCACGACCTGGTGGATGTCGACCGTCCCGATCGACAGTTTGAGCTTGCGCGCGGTGATCGCGCTCATGTCGAGCAGGTCGTTGATGAGCCTGGTCTCGAGCGCGACGTTGCGCTTGATCATCGGCACCAGGCTCGAGAACTTCGGCGGCAGCACGGCGTAGCGCTCCAGCAGTTCGGCCGCGTTCGAGATCGAGCTGAGCGGCGTCCGCAGCTCGTGCGAGAGCACGGCCAGGAAGTGCGTCTTGTCGGAATCGGCGCGCTCGGCGCTGTCGCGTGCGAGCGTCACCCGGCTGAGCCGGTCGGCCGCTTCGGCGCGTTCGCGGGCGTGGCGCAGGACGATGTCGGTCAGCAGCTGCCGCAGCTCGGTGACGCCGAGGATCTCGTTCGCGGTCCAGGGCGCCGACTCGCCGCGCACGGTCTGCTCCCAGCTCTCGAAGCTGCGGCGGGGATGCAGGCGGGCCTGCATGTCGGCCTGTTTCGTGTCTTCGCCGGCCCAGCGCACGGAGCGGACCAGCTCCGGGCGGAACCAGAGAACCTGGTGCACCGGGTCGTCGGACAGCGACAAGGCCAGCAGGCCGGCCACGGCGACGTCGTCACTGCGTCCGCTTCCGCTGCCGCTGCCGCTGCCGTCGCTTTCGTCGTTGCCGATCGGCGGCGCGTTCTCCGCCACGAGGCTCTGCGTCGCGAAGATGCCGACGTTGCGTTCCTCGAGCCACGCCGCGAGCGCCAGGAGCCGGGGCTCGGCCGGCACCTCGCCGACGGTCCAGCACTGCGCGCCGAAGACGACCGCCGCGCCGGTCGATTCCGTGAACGCCAGCAACGCCGCCGGGTCGTCGACCAGATCCTGCAGCGTTTCGGTGCTGTTGCCGAGCCGCGAGACGATCTGCATGGCCAGCCCGCGCGCGGCGTGGCGCGCCTGGACGTCGTCGACCGCTTCCCGATGCTCGATGTGCAGCGACAGCAGCCTGCCGAGCTGGTCGCAGGCGGCGCGCGCTTCCTGGTCGAGCCCGCGCGGAGCATGGTTGTGGCACGAGACCAGCCCCCAGAGCCGGCCGCGCACGACGATGGAGACCGACATGGACGCCAGCGTGCCCATGTTGCGCATGTACTCGAGATGGACCGGCGAGACGCTGCGCAGGTGCGCCTGGCTCAGGTCCAGCGGCGGCGCTTCGCCGGCGCCATCGATGCGCTGCAGGGGCACGGGCACGTAGATCGCGTCCGGGATGACGCGGATCCGGTTGAGGAGATAGAGCGTGCGCGCCTGCAGCGGAATGTCGCTGCCCGGAAAGCGGTGCCCGGCATAGCTCGCGTACTCCGGATCGCACTGCTCGGCGAGGACGGTGCCGTGGCCGTGGGCGTCGAAGGAGTAGACGAGGCAACGGCCGAAGCCGGTCAACGCCTTCATCCGCGCGGCCGCGAGGCGCGTCAGCGCGGGGACCGACTGCGCCTGCTCCATCTGCGCCAGCACCTGGCCGAGCGCGGGTGGTGCCGTCCGGCCACCCGACGCGTTCGCCGGCTCGAGCTCGACGACGATCGACGGTCCGGTGCGATGGCAGGTCGCGTCCAGCCGCCGTCGCATCGAGAACACGGATCCGATCGCCATCGCGCACGCGCCGTCGACGACCCCGTCGGTCCGCGACCGGATCCCGTCGAGCAACGCTTGCGCCGCTGCGGTGGTGCCGGCCTCGTCGGTCGCACCCGTCAGCGCATGCCAGTTGTCGCTGCGGACCTGCAGCCGGCCGGATCGGGCGTCGAACGCGGCCAGCCAGCCATGCGGCTGGATCGCGCCGGGCGTGCGGATCGGCTCGGCGGCGCAGCCGGAGAGATCAGCCGGCGCGAGGGACACGGCACCGGCGATCGATGAACCGCGCCGCCGCCGGGGCCGAAGTCACTTGCGTCGCATGCACTTCGTCGCCCCGGTCGCCCCGGCCGAACCGAAGCCGGGGTGTGCGCCGAGACGGTGGATACCGTGTCCGAAGCGCTCGTCAGTCTACGCCTGTCGCCAGCGTGGCCGAGGCCGCCGGACCGGCGATTCCGTCGAACCGGTCCGACAGCCACATGAGCAGCGGCATCAGGACCGCCCAGGTGCCGGCCATCACCGCCAGGGCCGGCACCGCGGCGCTGAAGCTGGCGCCGCCAAGGCGCACGCCCGACACGAACGAGAGCGGCCCGGCCACCGCGCCCAGCACGGACGCCAGCCAGTAGCGCGACTTGAGCCAGCGCATCGTCACGTTCGGGGCGATGGCCAGCAGGCCCCACAGCGCCACCATCCAGTACGGCGCGAGCCAGGCGACCGGCTGGCCCGACGGGTAGACGACATAGCCGAGCGACGCCGAGGCGCTCTCGACGACGAAGCCGATGGCGCAGACGATGGCGATCAGCTTCAGTTCCTGCCACGGCCGGACCGCCACATGCAGGTGCCAGCCGATGGCGAGGGCGACCGCCGCGGTGCCCCAGACCGGCAGGCGATGCGCGGCGCCCAGCACCGCTGCGAACCAGGCGGACTGGAAGACCAGGAAGTTGACGATCTGCAGCGTGCGCGACGGGCCGGTGGAGACGGGGCTCGGATTCACCCCGATCGATTACGCCACTCCAGCCGCACCGGATGCGTCGGCGATGCGCGGCGCATCGGGCGTGTCGTCCTTCAGGGCCACGCCGGTCAGCCGTCGTTGCCGCGCCGCGCGCAGCAGATGGGCGGCACGGCGCGCGGCCTCGACAGCCGGCAGGCCCTTGGGCCGCACGTTCGAGATGCAGTTGCGCTCGGCGTCGTGGCGCCCGGGTCGCGGCTCCCAGGTGAGGTACAGGCCCATGCTGTCGGGCGAGCTGAGGCCCGGCCGCTCGCCGATCAGCACGAGCACGAGGCTCGCCCCGAGCAGCGCGCCGATCTCGTCGCCGATGGCGACGCGCCCTTGCGTCGCGAGCACGACCGGCGCCAGCGTCCAGGGCGCGTCGTCGCCGTGCAGCTGCTCGAGCAGGGCGCCTAGAAACGGGCCGGCGTGGCGTTCGACGGCGAGCGCCGAGAGGCCGTCGACGACGACGACGGCGAGGTCGACAGGCGCGCCGCCGCTGTCGGCATGCGCTCGTTCCAGCGCGATGCGCGATGGGTCGTCGAGCCGGCGACCGAGGTCGGGCCGCTGCAGGTAGGTGGGGCGGTCGGGCGCGGCGCTGTTCGCGCGCAGCGTCGGCAACCGCAGTGCCTCGATCGACGCGGCGGTCGCGTCGACGTCGAACGGATGGCAGACCGCGTCTCGCGCCTGCGCGTGGGCCAGCTCGAAGGCGAGGTGCGCCGCGCTCGGCTGGCTCACGCCGCTGCGCCCGAGGGCGATGCGCGCCGGCGTGAAGCGCCGCAGCGCCGCCCACGGGTTGTCGACGACGACCGGCTTCATCGCAGCCGCGGCGCGCCGCCGAGCAGGGGTGCCAGCTGTTCCGGCAGGCCGCCGAGCAACCGTCTCTCCGGGCCGGCGTCGACGATGCCCATGCGCTCGAGCCAGCGCTCGAATTCCGGTGCCGCGCGCAGCCCGAGCACGCGCCGCGCGTAGAGCGCATCGTGGAACGAGGTGGTCTGGTAGTTGAGCATCACGTCGTCGGAGCCGGGAATGCCCATGATGAAGTTGCAGCCCGCGACGCCGAGCAGCGTGAGCAGCACGTCCATGTCGTTCTGGTCGGCCTCGGCGTGGTTGGTGTAGCAGATGTCGCAGCCCATCGGCAGCCCCAGCAGCTTGCCGCAGAAGTGATCCTCCAGGCCGGCGCGGATGATCTGCTTGCCGTCGAAGAGGTACTCGGGGCCGATGAAGCCGACCACGGTGTTGACGAGCAACGGCTCGAAGCGGCGCGCCACCGCGTAGGCGCGCGCTTCGAGGGTCTGCTGGTCGCAGCCGTGGTGGCCGTTGGCCGAGAGCGCGCTGCCCTGGCCGGTCTCGAAGTACATGACGTGGCGGCCGCGCTCCGGGGCGCCGCCGTCGGCATCGAACAGGCTGCCGCGTTGCAGCGACAGCGTCGCCGCTTGCGCTTCGGCGAGCATCGCGAGATCGATGCCGAAGCTGCGGTTGGTGGCCTC
>CAZZVH010000121.1:4553-9190 GCA_964657365.1 uncultured Burkholderiaceae bacterium | reverse complement strand
AGCTGATGGCCGGCTGGCTGCGCCAGCGCATCAAGACCATGATCGGCATCACGACGAGCGTCCATGTCGGCCTGCCGGACTCGCTCGAGCGCACGCTTGTCGGCAAGGCACGGCGGGTGATCGACCAGCGGAAGAGATAGTCGACAAAGAGACAGTCGCGCCACGGCGCATGAAAGGATCGGCATGTACACGCAAGCGATGGACACCATGGGCAAGGACCGCGACGACGTCCCGAAGGCAGTGCGCTCGGCCGACGACGCGGCCCGCCAGGAACGCTTCGACGCCCGCATCGACGCCGGCGAGTTCATCGAGGCCAAGGACTGGATGCCCGAGCACTACCGCAAGACGCTGGTGCGGCAGATCAGCCAGCACGCGCATTCGGAGATCGTCGGCATGTTGCCCGAAGGCAACTGGATCAGCCGCGCGCCGACGCTCAAGCGCAAGGCGATCCTGCTCGCCAAGGTGCAGGACGAGGCCGGCCACGGTCTCTACCTCTACGCCGCTGCCGAAACGCTCGGCACGTCGCGCGACCAGCTCTATGCCGCGCTTCATTCGGGCAAGGCGAAGTACAGCTCGATCTTCAACTATCCGACGCTGAGCTGGGCCGACATGGGCGTGATCGGCTGGCTGGTCGACGGTGCGGCGATCATGAACCAGGTGCCGCTCTGCCGCTGCTCGTTCGCGCCCTACGCGCGGGCGATGGTGCGCATCTGCCGCGAGGAGTCGTTCCACCAGCGCCAGGGCTTCGAATCGCTGCTGACCATGATGTCGCACGGCACCGAGGCGCAGCGGGCGATGGTGCAGGACGCCGTCGACCGCTGGTGGTGGCCGAGCCTGATGATGTTCGGGCCGCCCGACGCCGATTCGCCGAATTCCGAGCAGTCGATGCGATGGGGCATCAAGCGGATCAGCAACGACGACCTTCGCCAGAAGTTCATCGACGCGACGGTCGAGCAGGCGAAGCTCCTCGGCGTCTCGCTGCCCGATCCCGATCTGCGTTGGAACGAAGAGCGGCAGAGCCACGACTTCGGGGTCATCGACTGGAGCGAGTTCTGGCAGGTCGTCCATGGCGACGGGCCGTGCAATCGCGAGCGCCTCGGCGCCCGCGTCAAGGCCTGGGACGACGGTGCGTGGGTCCGCGATGCGGCGATGGCGCATGCGTCGAAGCACGCGTTGATGGAGGCCGCATGAGCGAATCCGCCAAGGCCGAGTGGCCGCTGTGGGAAGTGTTCGTGCGCAGCAAGGCCGGGCTCGACCACAAGCACTGCGGCAGCCTGCACGCGGCCGATCCGCAGATGGCGATCCAGCTGGCGCGGGACGTCTACACGCGCCGCCAGGAAGGCACCAGCGTCTGGGTCGTGCGCTCCGACCAGATCGTCGCCAGCGATCCCGCCGACAAGGCCGCGTATTTCGATCCGATGGCCGACAAGGTCTATCGCCACCCGACGTTCTACGAGCTGCCGAAGTCGCTCGACCACATGTGACGGCCATGGACGCTTCGACTTCGTCCACGCCCCGGGCGCAACCGGTCAATCCGGCATCGACGCGCGCCTCGATCCGCGTCTCGGCCGACCCGTCCGTGCAGTACCTGCTGCGCATCGGCGACACCTGCCTGATCATGGCGCAGCGTCTTGCCGAGTGGTGCGGCCACGCGCCGATGCTCGAGGAAGACATCGCCCTGTCGAACATGGCGCTCGACCTGGTCGGCCAGGCGCGTGCGGTGCTCACCCGTGCCGGTGCGCTGGAAGCCGAACGCGGCGGCGATGCCCACGACGAAGACCAGCTTGCCTTCCTCCGTGACGAGCGCGACTTTCGCAACGTCACGCTGGTGGAACTGCCGCGCGGCGATTTCGCGGCGACCACGTTGCGCAACGTCGTGATGGCGGCGTTCCTCCGCTTGCTGTGGCTGCGCCTCGAGCGGTCGAGCGATGCCGAGCTCGCGGGGATCGCCGGCAAGGCGGTCAAGGAGGCGCGCTATCACCAGGAGCATGCGGCCGACTGGGTCGTCCGCCTCGGCGACGGCACCGGCGAATCGACAGCGCGCATGACAGCAGCCCTCGACTGGCTCTGGCCCTACACCGCCGAGCTCTTCGAGGCGGACGCCGTCGACGACGCGGCATCCGCCGCCGGCCTGGGGCCGCGCTGGTCCGACCTGCGCGACGACTGGCTGGCCGAGCTGCAGCCGATGATGTGGGCGGCAGGAATGACCCTGCCGGCCGACCGCGCGTTCCGGAGCACCGGCAAGACGGGCCGGCACAGCGAGCACCTCGGCTTCATCCTCGCCGAGATGCAGCACCTGCAGCGCTCGTTCCCGGGCGGCGTGTGGTGATCGAAACGGCGATCGCGTCGCGCGTCGAGCGTGCCTGGCACGTGCTCGACAGCGTCCTCGACCCGGAGGTGCCGGTCGTCTCGGTGCGCGATCTCGGCATCGTCCGCGACGTGCGCGAAGACGAGGACGGCGGCATCACCGTCGTCGTCACGCCGACGTATTCCGGCTGTCCGGCGACCGAGGTGATCGAGCAGAGCATCGTCGCCGCCATCGATGCGGAAGGGCTCGGCCCGGTCCGGGTCGAGATGCGTCGCGCGCCGGCCTGGACCACCGACTGGATGAGCGAGGCCGGCCGCCGCAAGCTGCACGCGTACGGCATCTCGCCTCCCGGCCCGGTGCCCGCCGCCGCGACGTCGCCGCTCCGCTTCGTGCCTCGCCTTCGCGTCGCTCCGTTGCACTGTCCGCGTTGCGACAGCGTGAACACGGAACGCATTTCTGCCTTCGGCGCGACCGCCTGCAAGGCGCTGTGGCGCTGCAAGGCCTGCGGCGAACCGTTCGAGCACTTCAAGCCGATCTAGGATGGCGCTGCCAGACTGAATGTCACTTCACTTCCACCCGCTCCGTGTCAGGAGCATCCGCCCGGAAACCGACGAAGCGGTCGTCGTCGCCTTCGATGTTCCGCACGAGCTCGAAGACACCTTCCGCTTTTCGCACGGCCAGCACCTGACGCTGCGCAACACGATCGACGGCAGCGACGAGCGGCGCTCCTATTCGATCTGCGCCGGCACCGGCGACGGCGAGCTTCGCGTCGGCGTGCGCAAGGTGCCGGGTGGACGTTTCTCGACCTGGATCAACGACACGCTGCGTGCCGGCGACACGGTCCAGGTGATGGCGCCGGAAGGGCGCTTCTTCGTGCCGCTCGAGCCGGCCGCGGCGCGCCACTATCTCGGCATCGCCGGCGGCAGCGGCATCACGCCGATCCTGTCGATCATGAAGACCGTGCTCGCGGCCGAGCCGCTGTCGCGCTTCACGCTGATCTATGGCAACCGCAAGCTTCGCTCGACGATGTTCACGGAAGAGCTCGAGGACCTGAAAAACCGCTACCTGTCGCGGCTGACCATGCACATGGTGTTCTCGCAGGAATCGACCGACCTGCCGCTCCACAACGGCCGTCTCGACCGCGCCAAGATCGGCGATTTCCTCGGCAAGCTGGTCGACGCGACCCGGCTCGATCATGTGTTCGTGTGCGGCCCGCACGGCGTCAACGACGAAGCCGAGGCGGCGCTGCTCGAGGCGGGGCTGGCGCCGGAGCGCATCCACGTCGAGCGCTTCGGCGTGCCGGACGCGGACGGCGCCGCCCGCAGGGAGGCCATTCCACCGCGCGCCGGCGAAGCGCCGGATGCGATGGTGACCATCATCCGCGACGGCCTGCGCAGCGAGATCGCGTTCCACGCCTCGCAAGGCAACGTGCTCGACGCGGCGGCTGCGGCCGGTCTCGAGGTGCCGTTCTCCTGCAAGTCGGGCGTCTGCTGCACCTGTCGGGCCAGGCTGCTCGAAGGCGAGGTGCGCATGGATCGCAACTTCGCCCTCGAGAAGCACGAGGTCGCCGCGGGTTTCATCCTGACGTGCCAGGCCCGGCCGCTGACCGACCGCGTCGTGATCTCGTTCGACGACCGGTAGGCCCGACACGATGCCGCGCGGACGCGCCTCAGGCTACGACGGGCAACGCGGGCAGATCCTCGCGCGTGCGGCGCGCCTCTTCGCCAGCCAGGGCTACACGGCGACGACCATGAACGACGTGGCCGAAGCCTGCGGCGTCTCGAAGCCGGCGCTCTACCACTACGTGCAGGACAAGCAGCAGCTGCTGGTCGAGATCGCGGCGGCGCACATCGCGCGTCTCGAGCTGGTCGTCGGCGAAGTCGCCGCCGAAGCGCTGGAGCCCGAAGCGCGCGTACGCCGGCTGATCGCCGCCTTCCTGGCCGTCTACGCCCATTCGCAGGCCGAGCACCGCGTGCTGACGGAAGACGTGCGTTTCCTGCCGCCGGCCGCTCGCCGCCGCGTGCTCGACGGCGAGCGCAAGGTGGTCGCCGCCTTCGCCGACGCGATCGCCGAGGCGCGGCCCGAGCTGCGCAGCGCGGCGCTCGACAAGCCGCTCACCATGCTGCTCTTCGGCATGATGAACTGGATGTTCACGTGGCTGCGGCCACGCGGCGCGCTGACCCATGCCGACATGGCACCGGTCGTCGCGGACCTGTTCTTCGGCGGTCTCGGTGCCATCGGAGCATCGGCCGCATCGTCCGCATTTCACCCACGCAACGGAGACATTGCATGCACCACACCAGAAGAATCGCCATTGCCCTCGGTCTCG
>CAZZVH010000121.1:0-4453 GCA_964657365.1 uncultured Burkholderiaceae bacterium | reverse complement strand
CCTCGGTCTCGCCACGGCGGCCACGCTCGCGAACGCCGACATCAACGTCGGCGTGACCGTCTCGGCCACCGGGCCGGCCGCGTCGCTCGGCATTCCGGAGAAGAACACGATCGCCCTGATGCCGCAGACGATCGGCGGCCAGAAGATCAACTACATCGTGCTCGACGACGCGTCCGACACCACGACTGCCGTCGCCAACGCACGCAAGCTCATCACCGAGAGCAAGGTCGACATCCTGCTCGGCTCGACGACGACGCCGAACTCCCTGGCGATGATCGACGTCGCTGCCGACTCCGGCACGCCGATGATCTCGATGGCCGCTTCGGCCTCGATCGTCGAGCCGGTCGACGGCAAACGCCACTGGATCTTCAAGACGCCGCAGAACGACGTCATGATGTCGCTCGCGATCGTCAACCACATGGCCGCGGCCGGCGTGAAGACGGTCGGCTTCATCGGCTTCAACGACGCGTACGGCGAAGGCTGGTTCAAGGAATTCTCGAAGGCGGCGCCGACCAAGGGCATCACGATCGTCGCCAGCGAGCGCTATGCACGCACCGATACGTCGGTGACGGGGCAGGTCCTCAAGCTGATGGCCGCCAAGCCCGACGCGATCCTGGTCGCCGGCTCGGGCACGCCCGCCGTGCTGCCGGAGCGCACGCTGCGCGAGCGCGGCTACGACGGCAAGTACTA
This sequence comes from uncultured Burkholderiaceae bacterium, assembly GCA_964657365.1. GTDB lineage: Bacteria > Pseudomonadota > Gammaproteobacteria > Burkholderiales > Burkholderiaceae_C > Schlegelella_A. The sequence goes on along the minus strand of CAZZVH010000121.1, from coordinate 3,763 downwards.
CCAGACCCACGGCGTCGCCAACAACGACTTCCTGCGCGTCGGCGGCAAGGACGTGGAAGGCACCTTCCTGCCGGCCGGCCCGGTGCTGGTCGCGGCGCAGCTGCCGGCCAACTACCCGAACAAGGCGAGCGCCACGGATTACATCGACAAGTACGAGGCGATGTACGGCAAGGGTTCGGTCTCGACCTTCGGCGCCCACGCCTGGGACGCGGGCCGCCTGATGACGGTCGCGGTCACGGAGGCGTTGAAGAAGGCGCAACCCGGCACGCCCGAATTCAGGAGCGCGCTGCGCGACGCACTCGAGTCGGCCAAGGAAGTGAGCGGCGCGCACGGCGTCTTCAACATGTCGCCGACCGACCACCTCGGCCTCGACCAGCGCGCTCGCGTGATGGTGAAGATCGAGAACGGCGCCTGGAAGTACCAGCCTTGAAATGGTTGAGCCCCCTCGCTCACTCCGTTCGCTGCCCCCCGAGGGGGCGGCCGCGCCCTTGGGGCGGCCCGGCGGGCGCGGCGTCTGATCTGTGTTGACCGAAGGAAACATGTCCATCCTCCAAAGCCACATCGCCGGCCGCTGGGTCGGCAGCCGCGAGGGCAGCCTGCTCTCGAGCGCGATCGACGGGTCGGGCATCCACCACACGCACGCCGACGAGATCGATTTCGGCGAGGCTCTGCTGCATGCCCGGCGGGTCGGCGGACCCGGGCTGATGGCGCTGGATTTCCAGCAGCGGGCCGCCCGACTGAAGGCGCTCGCGGCCTATCTGGTGGAGCGCAAGGAAGCGCTCTACGCGATCTCGCGCCACACCGGCGCGACGCGCAACGACAGCTGGGTCGACATCGAAGGCGGCACCGGCACGCTCTACGCGTACGCCTCGATGGGCGGCAACGAACTGCCCTCGGGCAATCTCGTGCACGAAGGTCCGGCGGTGTCGCTCGGCAAGAAGGGACACTTCGCCGGGACGCACATCCTGGTGCCGCGCGGCGGCGTCGCCGTGCACATCAACGCCTTCAATTTCCCGGTCTGGGGCCTGCTCGAGAAGTTCGCGCCGACGTTCCTGGCCGGCATGCCGTGCATCGCCAAGCCGGCCACCGCGACGAGCTTCCTCACCGAGGCGATGGTGCGGCTGCTGGTCGAATCGGGTCTGTTGCCGCCTGGCAGCCTGCAGCTCGTGATCGGCTCGACCGGCGACCTGCTCGACCGGCTGGACAGCCAGGACGTGGTCACGTTCACCGGATCGGCCGACACGGCGCTGAAGCTGCGCGGCAACGCCAACCTGATGGCGAAATCGATCCCGTTCAACGCCGAGGCCGATTCGCTCAACGCCGCGATCCTCGGCCCCGACGTGATGCCGGACGACGAGGAGTTCGATCTCTTCGTCAAGGAAGTGGTGCGCGAGATGACCGGCAAGGCGGGCCAGAAGTGCACCGCGATCCGCCGCGCGATCGTCCCGCGCCAGCATCTCGATGCGCTGGCCGAACGGCTGCGCGAGCGGCTCGCCAAGGTGAGCGTGGGCGATCCGTCCGTCGACGGCGTCAAGATGGGCGCACTCGCCTCGATGGCCCAGCACCGCGACGTGAGCGAGCGCGTCGCCCTGCTGTCGCAAGGCAACGAAGTGGTGTTCGGGCACAGCGAGCGGTTCGCGCCGCTGGGCGAAGGCGCCGCCAACGGCGCTTTTTTCTCGCCGACGCTCCTGCTGTGCCGCGACGCGATGGCCAACGACGCCGTCCACGACGTCGAGGCGTTCGGCCCGGTCTCGACGCTGATGCCCTACGGCGACTTCGACGAAGCGATGGCGCTGGCGGCGCGCGGCAAGGGCAGCCTCGTCGCCACTCTGGTGACGCACGATGCCGCGATCGCCGCGAAGGCGATCCCGCAGATGGCGGCCTGGCACGGTCGGCTCCTGATCCTCGACCGCGAAGCCGCGGCGGAATCGACCGGGCATGGCTCTCCGTTGCCGATGCTCAAGCACGGCGGCCCAGGCCGCGCCGGTGGTGGCGAGGAGCTGGGCGGCATCCGCGCGGTCAAGCACTACCTGCAGCGCGCGGCGGTGCAGGGCTCGCCGTCGATGCTCACGGCCGTCACCGGCGAGTACGTGCGCGGCGCCAGGGTCAGCGAAGGCGACATCCACCCGTTCCGGAATCACTTCGAGGACCTCGCCATCGGCGATTCGCTCCTCACCCACCGGCGCACCGTCAGCGAGGCCGACATTGTCGCTTTCGGCGGCATCTCGGGTGATTTCTTCTACATGCACTTCGACGCGATCGCGGCGAAGGAGTCGGCCTTCGGCCAGCGCATCGCGCACGGCTACTTCGTGCTCTCCGCCGCGGCCGGCCTGTTCGTGTCGCCGGCCCCCGGACCGGTGCTCGCCAACTACGGGCTCGACACGCTGCGCTTCGTCAAGCCGGTGGCCATCGGCGACACGATCCGCGCCCGGCTCACCTGCAAGCGCAAGATCGATCGCAACCGGAAGGATGCCCAGGGCAAGGGGCAGGGCGTCGTGGCCTGGGATGTCGAGGTGACCAACCAGGACGACGAGCTGGTCGCGAGCTACGACATCCTGACGCTGGTCGCCAAGCGGTTGATGTCGGTCTGACTCCCCGGGTGCCGGCCACGGGGCCGGCGTCGTGCGGGGAAAACCCCTTCGAGCCGCCCGGACGGGCCTCCTAGAATCGCCCGGCACTCGCCCAGGAACTCCGATCGCCACGACCCGTCGCGCCAGCGCGCCGAAGCCCTCCGCGGCCAGCGGCCCGGGCCTCCGCATCCTCAAGAAGTACCCGAACCGGCGCCTCTACGACACCGAGGTGTCGAGCTACATCACGCTCGCGGACGTGAAGGCGATGGTGCTGAAGATGATCGCCTTCGAGGTCCGCGATGCCAAGACCGGCGAAGACCTGACGCGCAGCATCCTGCTCCAGATCATCCTGGAAGAGGAGACCGGCGGCGTCCCCATCTTCTCGACCTCCGCGCTTTCGCAGATCATCCGTTTCTACGGCAACGCGATGCAGGGAATGATGGGCTCGTATCTCGAGAAGAACCTGCAGACCTTCACCGACATCCAGGGCCGGCTCGCCGAGCAGTCGAAGGGCCTCGTCGATCCGAAGGGCCAGACGCCGGAGATGTGGTCGCAGTTCCTCAACGGCCAGGCGCCGGTCGTGCAGGGCCTGATGGGCAACTACCTCGAGCAATCGCGTCACATGTTCCTGCAGATGCAGGAGCAGATGGCCAAGCAGGCAGGCACGATCTTCCCCGGCGTGCCGGGCTTCATTCCGCCGAAACGCTGAGGGCGCTCGGCGCCGCCGCGCCGCGGCCGTGCGGCAGCGCGATCGTCACGCGCAGGCCGCCACCGTCCCGGTTGGCCAGCGCGATGCGTCCGCCGTGCGCTTCGGCGATCTCGCGCGCGAGTGCCAGACCAAGACCGGTCCCGCTGCGCTTGGTCGAATAGAACGGCAGCAGCGCCTGCTCCAGCACCGCATGGCTCATGCCGGGTCCCCGATCGGAGACCTCGATGCGCAGCTCCGATGGCGCGCTCGTGAGCCCCAGGGTGACTTCGCCGGCCGGGCCGCCAGCTTCGTGCGCGTTCTTGAGCAGGTTGATGAGCGCCTGCTCGATCTGGGCGGCGTCGAACCACCCCGGCTCGGCAGGCGCCTCGCCTGTTGCGCGAAACGAGAAGTGTTGTCCGAGACCGTCCAGGAACGCTCGCCACGCGACCGGCGCCGGCGCCGGCGCTGGCAGCTTGGCGAAGCGCGCATAGCCCTCCAGGAACTC